>JBCCER010000098.1:0-15640 GCA_039030175.1 Pseudomonadota bacterium | reverse complement strand
GATCGCACGATGCGTGTTCGTTTCACTGCTGATGCCGATCGCAACCTACCTTGGGAATTCGAGGCACAAGCCAACGAAGTTGAGGTTCGCCTGGGAGAGCCGACCCTGGTTACATACACAGCTCGGAACATAAGCGACGAGCCAGTCGCAGGGACGGCCGTCTACAACGTTACCCCGCATCGCACGGGTATCTATTTCGCCAAGGTCGAATGCTTCTGCTTTGATGAGCAGATCATCATGCCGGGCGAGGAGGTGACGTTCCCGGTCTATTTCTTCGTCGATGCGGAGTTGGATCGCGATCGCGCCATGGACGATGTGCGCGCGATCACCTTGTCCTACACCTTCTATGCGACCGAGTCGGAAGCACTGGACGAGGCCGCGGAAGAATACTACCAGTCAATCGAGCAGTTGGATGTCGGGCCGTCGGCCCAGGGGGCATCGCTGGACACGCTCACCGTTGCTTCCGAGCAATAGTGGCCAGCTAGCGAGAAAGAGGAACGCAGGATAACGATGAGCGACACAACCGCAAACGCACCGGAAACGCCCGAAGAGGAAGGCGTTCCACACCCCTACCATCTGGTCAACCCCAGTTGGAAGCCGCTGGTCGGCGCGCTGTCGGGCGGCGTGATGGCAATCGGTGGCGTCCTGTTTATGCACGAGGGCACTTGGTGGCTTCTCGTTCTTGGCTTCCTAGGCGTGCTATTCACAATGTTCATGTGGTGGCGCGATGTCCTCGACGAGTCCATGCGCCAAAGGGCCCACACCGCGGTCACCAAGATTGGCCTGCGTTATGGCATGATCTTGTTCATCGCGTCCGAGGTGATGTTTTTCGTCGCGTTTTTCTGGGCTTACTTCGACCCAGCGTTGTTCCCGGCTGATGTCGACCAGTACGCGCGAATGGACTACACCGGTGGCATCTGGCCGCCGGAGGGAATGACGGTCGTTGATCCGTTCCATTTCCCGCTGTTGATGACCATGATCCTATTGTTGTCGGGAACCACGGTGACATGGGCGCACCATGTCCTGCGGGAAGGCAACAACAAGGAAGCGGCCCAGGCTCTTGGTATCACCGTCTTCCTTGGCTTGTTCTTCGTCCTTATCCAGGCCTATGAGTACAACATCATCCCATTCGCTTTCCGCGATGGGGTGCTGCCCTCGACCTTCTACATGGCGACCGGGTTCCACGGCTTCCACGTTGTCGTCGGAACGATCTTCTTGGCCGTATGCTGGTTCCGTGCCGGACGGCGGGATTTTACTGCCGATAGCCATGTGGGCTTTGAGTCGGCCGCCTGGTACTGGCATTTCGTTGACGTCGTCTGGCTGTTCCTGTTCTTTGCGGTTTATTGGTGGGGCTTTGGCGACGGGCACTTTGCCCCTCACTGAGGCGCCGTTTGAACACGAAGAAAGAGATTGGTCATAGCGATGGCCCCCATCGCCTCCCATCCACCGGTATCGCCGATTGCCGCCGGGCTTCGCTGCCGTTGTCCACGCTGCGGCGAGGGAAGGCTCTTTGCCGGCTATCTCGCGGTGGTCGACGAGTGTGAACATTGCGGTCTGCGCCTCGCCGACAATGACAGCGGCGATGGGCCAGCGGTGTTCTTGATCTTCATTGTCGGGTTTCTCGCAGTGGCCTTGGCGATCTGGGTCGAGGTCAGGTGGGAGCCACCGATGTGGGTGCACGCAGTCGTCTCGGGTGGCTTCGTTATCGCGCTATCGCTGGCCCTGTTGCGCCCTGCGAAAGCCTACGTCCTGGCGTTGCAATATCGTCATCGGCGCGACGACTTCGAAGGCTAACGGTCTCGCGATTGACCCAGCAGTCCAGTCAGCGCCGGTTTCGCCCTCGTTTTTGGCCGACCATTATCGCCGTTCCGTCCCTGATCATCTTGGTCGGACTGGGTACGTGGCAGCTTGACCGAATGGCCTGGAAAGCAGACCTCTTGGCCACCATCGAAGAGCGCCTTGAGGCTCCGGCTGTGCCTTTACCGGCGACTCTGGATGACCCCGCAGCGTGGAATTACCGGCGGGTCACCGTGGCTGGGCAGTTCCAGACCGACCATGTGTTCCGGCTGATCGGCCGGGTTCATGACGACCGCGTTGGTGAGGAGTTGCTCGTTCCCCTAGTACGAACCAATCCGTCGGCCCAAGGGCAAATCGTCCTGGTCGATAGAGGCTGGGTGCCAGCCGGATGGAACGGCGAGTTGCCGGCTGGGGAAGATGAGGTGTCCGGGTTGATGCGCTTGCCTGCCGCGCCAGGCTGGTTTCAGCCGGAAAACCAGCCGGAGACTAACCAATGGTTCACAATCGATTTGGATCGGATATCGGAAATCCTTGGGAACGCGCGGGTTTTTCCGATGGTGCTTTATGAGGATGCGGGGCCAGAAGGTCAGGTTCCCATCGGCGGCCAATTGCGGGTGACGATTCCTAACGATCATCTGAGCTATGCGCTCACCTGGTATGGTCTGGCTGTCGTTTTGCTGGTCATCTACATCCTATTTCATATCCGTCGACCCGAGGAGAACCAGTGACCGCTTATGAGGAGCTAACCAAGCGAGCCGCCCGCATGTCTTCGATCGGGAACGCGCTGGGGATCCTGGGCTGGGATAACGAAACGCTGATGCCAAAGGGCGGGGCCGAGACGCGGGCCGAAGCGTTGGCCACGCTGGCGGTTTTGCGTCACGACATGGTCTGCGACCCGGCGCTAGCCGATTTGCTGGATGGCGCAGCCGCGCAGGAAGATCTTAATGAATGGCAACGAGCCAACATTCGCGAATTTCGACGCAACTGGGTGAGCGAGACCGCTGTTTCGGCGGACCTGGTCGAGGCCAGTACCAAGGCGATCGCACGCTGTGAGCTGCGCTGGCGGCAGGCGCGGGAGGACAGCGATTTCGCTGGGCTCAATGCCAGCCTTGATGAAGTGCTGCGCCTCCAAACAGAGATCGGCGCGGCAAAGGGCGAACGGCTGGGTCTTTCGACCTACGACGCTCTGCTCGATCAGTTCGAACCCGGCATGACCGCTGATGGCATTTCCACCCTGTTCGACGATCTTGCCGGCTTTCTGCCCGACTTCATCGAAGCGGTTTTAGAGCGCCAAGCGAGCCGCCCCACACCGGTGGAGCCAGAAGGACCGTTTCCCATCCTGATCCAAAAACAGCTGGCCAGCCAATTGATGGCTACGGTTGGCTTCGATTTCGAACGCGGTCGCCTCGATGAGTCGACACACCCCTTTTGCGGCGGGGCGGACAATGACGTTCGCATCACCACCCGCTATGACGAGAACCGATTCGCCTCCGCTTTGCTGGGCGTCCTGCACGAAACCGGGCATGCGCTGTACGAGCAAGGCCGGCCCGTAAAATGGATGAACCAGCCTGTCGGACAGTCGAGGGGCCTCGGCTTCCATGAAAGCCAGTCCCTCATCATCGAAATGCAGGCCGTTCGCAGTCGCGAATTCCTGTCATACGCTGCGCCCGTTTTGCGCCAGGCATTCGGCGCGGATGGAAAGGCCTGGAATGCCGACAACCTCTACCGGCTGTTTACCAAGGTTGATCGCAGCTTGATCCGGGTTGACGCTGACGAGGTCACCTATCCGGCCCACATCATTCTGCGCTTCCGTCTTGAGCAAGCGATGATCGCCGGCGACTTGACGCTGTCCGAGCTGCCAGGGGCTTGGGCGGACGGGATGTCCGAACTCGTTGGCGTCGTTCCCGAAAATGATCGGCTGGGATGCCTGCAGGATATCCATTGGCCAGGCGGCGCCTGGGGGTATTTCCCGACCTACACGATTGGCGCCATGACCGCAGCTCAGCTGTTCGACGCGGCCAAGAAGGCGAACCCCGGTCTGATGGATTGCTTGGCGAAAGGTGATTTCGAGCCATTGGTAGACTGGCTACGAGCCGCCATCCACAGCCAAGGCTGTCTTTATGAGGCCGAGGAACTCCTGATCCGAGCCACCGGCGGCCCCCTGGACGCGGCCATCTTCAAGGCCCACCTGAAGAGGCGGTATCTGGGTGAGGACTAAGGTCGATGTCCGATTGGAAGCAATTGGCTAAACGAGGTTCGGTTTTCGCCGTGTTGGTTCTAATTCTCAGCGCGTGCGCCCAGCCACCCCCTTTCGGGATGAGCGAGGCGGAATGGCAGGGCCTGTCCCCACAGGAACGTCGCGAGCTATTGGATCTTGATGCTGAATTGGACGCTCAAGCCCGCGACGAGCGGGAACTTCAGATTCAGGCCGAAGAGCGCCGCCGTGACCGGTTCTGCGCCTATGGTGTTGATGCCTATTGCGATTGAACGGCCACGGCGCTTGCGCCGCGCGTACTGCCTGTTTAGGGTGCCGGCCCCAAAATCCCAGCCCACGCAGTAGGAAGACGGGCCTTGCGGTACATCAGTACACGGGGGTCGGCCCCGGCCCTAACATTTGACGACGTTCTGCTAGCCGGATTGGCCAGGGACGGCGGTCTTTACGTTCCTGAGACCTGGCCCAAGTTCGACGCTGATGCCATTCGCGAACTTCGTGGATTGTCCTACGCGGAACTTGCCGTGCGGGTAATGACGCCCTTCTTGGGCCAGTCGATATCGCCTCGCGTCTTCTCGACGATGGTCGATGACGCCTATGCTGGATTTGATCACGCTGCCGTGGCGCCGTTGGTCCAGCTTGAAACCAATGACTGGCTCATGGAGCTGTTTCACGGCCCGACCTTGGCCTTCAAGGATTATGCCCTGCAGCTCGTCGGACGTCTGTTCGACCATGTGCTCGCTGCCAGGGCAGAGCGTATCACCATTGTTGGCGCCACCTCCGGCGACACGGGGTCTGCCGCGATTGAGGCCTGCCGCGACCGCGAGGCGATAGACATCTTCATCCTGCACCCGAAAGGGCGTGTGACGGAGGTTCAGCGACGGCAAATGACCAGTGTCGCGTCGCCCAATGTATTCAACATCGCTATTGAAGGCTCGTTCGACGATTGTCAGGACCTGGTCAAGGCGATGTTTGCCGACGAGGGCTTCCGCAATCGGGTCAATCTCTCGGCCGTCAATTCGATCAACTGGGCCCGCGTTATGGCCCAGATTGTCTACTACACGTTTGCCAGCGTGGCTCTCGGAGCCCCCGAGCGCAAAGTGTCGTTTGCAGTCCCGTCAGGCAATTTCGGCAATGTATTTGCCGCATACGCGGCACGCTCCATGGGTTTTCCCATCGTTCGGCTGGTCGTCGGGGCCAACGAGAACGATATCCTCGATAGGTTCTTCCAGACCGGAGCCATGGAGACCCGCGACGTCTTGCCGACCTTGAGCCCATCGATGGACATTCAGGTTTCCAGCAATCTGGAACGGTTGCTTTTCGATTTATTCGACCGCGACGGTCCGGCGCTGGCCGAGCAGATTGCGACGTTCCGGCGAACCGGCAGTTTCGAGATCAGCGACAACCAGCTAGGCGAGGCGCGCTCGCTGTTTGACAGCTATCGCCTTAACGATGACGAGACGGTTGGGGAAATTGCCAGGGTCCACCTCGACACGGGCCAGACGGTTGATCCGCACACAGCAATTGGCATTGCGGCGGGTCGGGCGCGACGAGGAAATCCCTCCGTTCCGATGGTGGCGCTGGCGACCGCCCATCCTGCGAAGTTTGCCGAAGCGGTCGAGCGAGGCACCGGCGAGCGACCGGCGTTGCCCGCAAGGCTTGCCGATCTTTATGATCGCCCCGAGCGGTGTACGGATCTGCCAAACGATCTGGCAATCGTTCAAGATTTTGTGGCCGGACACGCACGGCGCGCGCAGGAGGTGGCATGACGGTTCGGGTCAGCACGCTGGCCAACGGTTTGAGGATCGCCAGCGATCCGATGGGATCGGTGGAAAGTGTTTCTTTGGGCGTTTGGGTCGGTGCCGGTACACGCTATGAGGCGCGGGAGGTTAACGGCGTTGCCCACTTGCTCGAGCACATGGTTTTCAAGGGCACCCGCCGGCGCGATGCAAAGCAGATTGCAGAAGAGATCGAAGCGGTTGGCGGCCATCTCAACGCCTACACCAGCCGTGAAACCACCGCCTACTATGCCAAGGTCCTAAAGGGCGATGCCGAACTGGCATTAGACATGGTGTCCGACTTGCTACAGCACGCGACGTTGGACGAGGAAGAACTGCAGCGCGAACGCGAGGTGGTGATTCAGGAGATTGGACAGGCATCCGACACACCGGACGACATCGTCTTCGATCACTTTCAGACCGCCGCATTCCCAGACCAACCGATTGGCCGGCCGGTCTTGGGCACGACCGACATCGTCGGCCATCTCAGCCGCGACGATATTGCGGCGTATCACCAAGGACATTACGGCACCGATTCGATGGTGGTCGTGGCGGCTGGAAATATCGACCATGATTGGCTGGTAAGTAAGGCGGAAGAGCTATTTGCCGATCTGTCGGCTTGCAGCCAGGACCCGACACCGCCGGCCACCTATCAGGGTGGCGAGATCCGCCAAGAGCGTGATCTGGAACAACTCCACATGTTGCTGGGATTTCCAAGCGTCAGCTACCACGATCCCGAATTTTACGCGGTTTCGGTGATGTCGACTTTGTTCGGCGGTGGCATGGCGTCGCGATTGTTTCAGGAAATCAGGGAAAAGCGCGGTCTGGTCTATTCGGTCTACAGCTTCACCAGCGCCTATAGGGATGGCGGCCTTTTCGGTATCTATGCCGGTACTGGAGGGGACGAAGCTACCGAACTGGTCCCCGTCTTGTGCGATGAGGTGACCAAACTCGCTGAATCCGTGACAGAGGAAGAGGTTGCGCGTGCGCGCACCCAGCTGAAGGCCAGCCAGTTGATGGGGCTGGAATCGACCGCCGGACGGTGCGAGCAGGTTGGCAATCAGATGCTGATCTTCGGACGGTCGCTGTCAGTAGAAGAAACCGTTGCGAAGATTGACGCGGTTGATGCGCAAGCTGTTGCAAAGGCGGCGACACGGTTGTTCACTGGCAAGCCGACCCTTGCAGCATTGGGTCAGATCGGAAAGCTGGAATCGTATGATCGGATCGCGGCGCGATTGGGTTGACCTGATAAAGGCCGATGCCACCGACAAGGTGTTCGGCTTACTGCGTCCAACGCTCGGTCGCAACACTTTCCCGGCAGTCCGGCTCGAAACCCCGCGCCTCTACATTCGGCATGCCAGGCCGAAGGATTGGAAAGCATGGGCGGCGCTTCGTCAGGAGAATCAGGCCTTTCTAACGCCCTGGGAACCCACCTGGCCGACCGACGCATTCAGCCGTCGCACGTTCGTCAGGCGTCTGCGCCGACAGTTGGCCGATTGGAAGTCGGATAGAGGCTATTCCCTGCTGGTCTTCACCCGGACCGACGATCAGATGGTCGGCGGCGTGACCCTAAGCGCTGTGCGAAGAGGTGTCGCCCAGATGGCGTCGCTGGGTTATTGGATCGGCGAAGCCTTTGCCCGTCGCGGCTACATGTCAGAGGCGGGAAAATCGATGCTCGGGTTTGCCTTTCATCAACTGGGTTTGCATCGGGTCGAAGCCGCCTGTCTGCCGCACAATGAGGCGAGCCGTCGTTTGTTGTTGAGTATCGGCTTCGTCGAGGAAGGTTACGCTAAGGCCTATTTGCGCATTAACGGTTCGTGGCGCGACCACATTCTGTTCGGGCTGGCGCGCGACGGCTTTGAAGCGCTCTATCCCAGAGACGCGGCCGTGGCCGATCAGAGACCGTCACGCGTGGCCCGCATCGATTGACAACATGTGAGGGCTAAAGCCGAGCTTAGCGATGGCCCGTTCCCATTTGGTCGATAAATCTTCGTCAAACAGGATGGTCTGATCGGCGGGGACGTTGAGCCAACCATTTTCCTGGATTTCGCCGTCCAACTGACCCGGTCCCCAGCCGGCATAGCCAAGGGTCAAGATGTGTCGGCAGGGTCCTTCACCCTTGGCAATCGCGCGCAAAATGTCGAGTGTGGCAGTCATCGCCACACCGCCTTCGTCATTGCGGTCAACGACAACGGTGCCATCATGTTCGAAGTCGGCCGTGTGCAAGACAAAGCCTCGGCCCGATTCAACCGGGCCGCCAAACTGAATGCGCAACGACTCCGGGCGCTCGGACTCATCGATCCCAAGTTGATCTAGCAACTCGGCTGGATCGACCGCAGGCAGGCCCTTGTTGACGACCAAACCCATGGCCCCGTCTGACGAGTGGGCGCAGACATAGATCACCGAACGGGCAAATCGCTGATCGCCCATTGTCGGCATCGCGATCAGCAGTTGGCCTGTCAGATAGCCTTGTTTTTCGTCTTCGCTCGCCTTGGGCGCCGCCATTTCGCCTCTCCAACTCACCGCTGATGCCACCATATCACGTTGTCGGAGGGTGACGCGATTGTGACATTATGGTTTTCGGGAACCTTCTATATAGATGCCAACTCGAGGAAAACCGGCAAGAGCCCAGAAATGTTGAGACCGATTGCTGTTTTGGCCAGTTTGCTGCTGCCTGTCGCAACGGCGGCTGCGGCCGAGGGCGAATGGCAGCAGGCCGAGTTGGCGCCGGGCGTCTCCGTTGAAATGCGGCTTGTCTCTTCGGTTGACGCGGTTGGCGATCTGGAACAGGTCCCGGCCGGTCTGCACGTGGTCTTGCCGGACGGATGGAAGACCTATTGGCGTTCCCCGGGGGATGCCGGGTTGCCGCCAGTGCTTGATCTCACGCCGTCATACAATCTAATCGAAACCGAGTTCCACTATCCCGCGCCCCATCGATTTTCGCTCTTCGGGCTTGATACCTTTGGGTATGAGCATGAGGTCATCTTTCCACTGACTTTGACGCCTGAGTTGGTGGGTGATCCAATGCAGCTGCGCGGCCGGGCGGACCTTTTGATCTGTTCGGACCTGTGCGTGCCGGCATCGGTTGATTTAGCCCTGGACTTGCCGTTCGGTCCTACGGTCACGGATGGTCAGACGGCGAACCTGATCGATCGTTTCCGTGCTCTCATTCCGGAAGCGGAAGGTGCAAACGGCGTCGAGATTGAAAGGCTTGCACCGATTGCCGGCTCCGATCCCGCAGCGCTGCGCATCGATGCGGTCAGTCCGCTGCCCTTGGTCGAGCCGGACCTGTTTATTGAGGCAGGCGATTTTTGGTCGTTTGGAGCGCCGACAGTCGAGCTGACCGACGGTGGCACACGAATCGCCGCGACGGTGGAGATCCTTCAGCAACCAACCGATGCTGAACCGCTGACCGGGCAGATCGTGACGGTGACGCTCGTCGATGGCGGATTAGCGGCCGAACGGGTTTTGAATGTTGATCCGCCAGGCTCCGCTGCTGGAGACTCCGATTGGGCGCTGTTCGTCAGCATTCTCGGTCTTGCTGTTCTCGGCGGCTTGATCTTGAACCTGATGCCCTGCGTCTTGCCGGTTTTGTCCCTCAAGCTTTTGTCGGTGGTCTCGCATGGCGGCGAATCGCCGGCGCGTGTCCGAAGCGGTTTTCTGGCCTCGGCTGCGGGGATTCTATTTTCTTTCCTCGTGCTGGCCGGCGTATTGATCGGTATTCAGGCGGCAGGTGGCGCGATCGGGTGGGGAATGCAGTTTCAGCAGCCGATCTTCTTGGTCTTCATGATCGTTTTGCTGACGTTGTTCGCCGGCAATCTGCTCGGCTTTTTCGAAATCGTGCTTCCGGGCCGTGTCAGCGATGCAGCCGGACAAGTCGGTGGAAACAGCCTTTTGGGCCATTTCGGTACCGGCGCCTTCGCGACCTTGCTCGCGACGCCCTGTTCGGCGCCTTTCCTCGGCACCGCTGTTGGTTTTGCAATGACCCGGGGGTCCGGCGAGATCGTGGCTGTATTTCTGGCCTTGGGGTTAGGACTGGCGCTGCCCTACCTCCTGATCGCAGCGGTACCGAAATTGGCGGCGGCAATGCCGCGCCCTGGTCGCTGGATGGTCATTCTAAAGCGCATTCTTAGTCTGGCTCTGATCGCAACGGCGATTTGGCTTCTTACTGTCCTGGCGGTCCAAACGTCTGTTCTCGCTGCCTTGATTGTCGGCGGGCTGATGATCGCCATCGGGCTCGCGCTTTGGCTGCGCCATTGGCGGCCGCGCGCGCTTGGCAGGGCGGGTGTCGGCACTGTTACGGTACTCGGGATCGCGGCCATGCTGCTGCCGACGCAGTTGCCGCGCGCTGCCAGCACCACGCAATCGACAACTGACTGGGCTGTGTTCGATCAAGGGACCATTGCTGAAATGGTTGCCAATGGGCAGGTCGTTTTTGTCGATGTAACCGCAGAATGGTGCTTGACGTGCCTGACCAACAAACTGCTGGTCATCGATCGCGGTGAGGTCGCCGGCGTGCTGGCCGATGGCCAAGTCATGCCCATGCAGGCTGATTGGACGTTGCCGGACGACACCATTGCTGACTTTTTGGCCAGCCATGGCCGCTACGGTATTCCTTTCAACATCGTTTACGGACCGGCGGCGCCGGCCGGTATTGCTCTGCCGGAATTGCTGACCGAGGGTGCGGTCATGAATGCGATCGCTCAAGCGGGGCTGGAAAGCTAGCGTCGACGCGCCTACCTCTGGTCCATCGCGGCGCCGGCGTTCTGCTGGCCCCCTTGGCTCCAATAGGAACAGGCAGATGTCTATACAGGTTGGCAACAAAATCCCTGACGTAACTCTCAAGCGCCTCGGCGCTGACGGTATGGAGGAGGTTTCGACCGGCGACCTCTTTGCCGGCAAGAAAGTCGTGTTGTTCGCGGTTCCAGGCGCGTTCACGCCGACATGTTCGGCCAAGCACTTGCCGGGCTTTATCGATCATGCTGACGAATTGGCGTCTAAGGGCGTCGATGCCGTGGCGTGCATGTCGGTAAACGACCCGTTTGTCATGCAGGCGTGGGAGAAAAGCCAGAACGCCAGTGATGTCGTGGAAATGCTGCCGGACGGTAATGGCGAATTCACCAAGGCCTTGGGGCTGGAGATGGACGGCACCGCGTTCGGCCTCGGACCGCGCTCAAAGCGGTTTGCGTTGATCGCGCAGGATGGCGTGGTCGAGGAACTCTTGGTCGAAGAGGCCGGCGGGTTGGACGTGTCCAGCGCTGAAAACGTCCTGTCCAAGCTCTGATTGCGCTTGGGCTAAAAGCAGCAGGGACGCGAGCTGAAGGCGCCCCTGCTGCTCAAACATGACGCAAAGCGTGTTCGGCGACTTTGCGCATGACGGTTGGCAAGGCCTCGTCTCCTAATCGTTCGATCGATATAAACCGGCACGGCTCATCAACCTCAATATCGACGATTCGTCCCGCTGCCACTGTGAGTTCCAGGTGAAAATGCGTGAAGGTATGGCGAACCACGCCTGGCAGTTGCTGTAGTGGCGCCTCCAGAGGCGATTCTTCGGCAACATCAGCAAGCGCAGGCATTCGTTGTGGCATCCACGCACTGCTTGGTATCTCAAGCATTCCCCCGAGAAGTCCCTTGTCTGGCCGCTGCCTTAGCAGCACCGCGCCGTCCGGTCGCGTGAGCCAAAAAGCCACCCCGCGACGGGTCGGTTTTGCGGCCTTTTTCTGCTTCTTGGGCAAGGTTTCCGCGATGTCGAGGCGTCCTGCTTTGCAATCCTCTTGCAGTGGGCATATCAAGCATTTGGGCTGCCTTGGGGTACAAACCGTCGCGCCGAGATCCATCATCGCTTGCGCAAAATCGCCGGGTCTTTGCTGCGGTGATATCGAGGCCGTTAGCCGCTTTAGATTTGGTTTTGCCGACGGCAGGGCCTCTGTCACGGCGAACAGCCGGGCGACAACGCGCTCGATGTTCCCGTCAATGACCACGGCGCTCCGGTCAAAAGCGATCGCCGCAATTGCGGCCGCAGTATACTCGCCGATGCCCGGAAGCCGACGCAATTCGGGCTCACTATCGGGAAATCGGCTGCCATGATCGGCCACGACGGATTGGGCACAGGCATGCAAATTTCTGGCACGGGCGTAATAGCCAAGGCCCGCCCAGGCGCGCAGCACATCCTCGCGATCAGCGGCAGCCAAGGCGTCAACAGTTGGCCAACGATCGAGGAACGCACGAAAGTAGGAACCGACAGTTGCCACCGTTGTCTGCTGGAGCATGATTTCGCTCAGCCAGACATGATAGGGGTCGGCACGCTGTCCCGCCGGTACTCGCCACGGCAAGGTGCGCCGATGGCGATCATACCAGGCGAGCAACTGCCGACTGATGTTGCCGGGCGATCTAATGCGGTTAGAATCGGGCGGTTCGGACATGCTTGGTCAAAAAAGATGACGTCATGGGAACAGCATAGGTTGTGCACGCGATTCGCCCAGGGCCGTAGTGTCGACCAATGAGCCGACCGCGCAGTCTTGCCTCTCTCGTCCGCCCTGTCGCGCGCAAGGCGATTGGCAAGCAAGCAGCCGCTATCGGCCAGCTGATGGCGGATTGGCCCGCATTGTTTCCCGATGGGCCCGCAAGAGCTGCGTGGCCTGAAGCACTGAGTTTCCCGAAGGGTAAGGGCAACAACGGGACGCTGACGCTGCGCGTCGATCCGGCAGATGCCTTGATCTTGCAGCATGACGGCGACCGCATCATTGCCCGGGTCAATCAACATTTGGGGCAGACGGCGATCGCCCGCCTGAAACTGGTTCAACGGGCCACTGGCACTGTAAAGACGGCCGCATCGCCAAGGGTTTCGAATCCGGATACGTCCGACCTAGACGCCATGCTGGATGAGGTTGACAGTTCAGAACTCCGTGATCACCTGCGTCGAATTGGCCTAGCGCTGTGGACTCGCGATCCGGGTTCATGAGGCAATCGGATTGAACACGCGTGCCTCAGCGATCGCTTGCGGTCCGCAGGGTTGGGCGCGTATAACTATCAACATCTAGTGTGTAGGAGCCTGAAAGTGCGGCGTAGAACACTACTTCTTGGGGTTGGCATCGCAGCTGCCGGTACCGCCCTGATCGGACCTGGCGGTCGATTTGCGTCGGCCCAGAATGCGGATATGGAGGTGACCGACACCGACTACGTCATCGGTTCGCCTGACGCCCCCGTCACCATGATCGAATTTGCGTCCTTTACTTGCCCCCATTGCGCGGCCTTCCACAACGAGACGCTTCCGCAGATCAAGACCGACTATATCGATACCGGGATCGTGCGGATGGTGTTCCGCCATTTCCCATTAAATGGTCTCGATCTTCAGGCAGGCATGATGGCGACATGCCTGGGGCCGGATGTCTATTTGCGCACAACCGACGTCTTGTTCTCGACCCAGCAGGAATGGCTCGGAGCACAGAACCAGCTCGGTGCGCTTTCGGATATCGGCCGGATGGCCGGTCTCACCGACGAAGCGTTCAGTCAGTGCGTCAATGACCAGGAGTTGGCTCAACAGATTGTCGAGCGCCGGCAACACGCGATTGACACTTTCAATGTCCAGTCGACACCCACATTCGTGATCAATGGCGAAGTGCTGTCTGGAAATCGCCCTTACGATTTCTGGGTGGAGACATTCGACCGGATGGCCGGGTCCTAGCGACAGCGCATCGGGCAGCACGCTTTGCAATTCGTCAAAATCCGTCTCACTGGCTTCAAATCCTTCGTCGATTCGACGGAACTGGCGATCATTCCCGGTATCACGGGCATTGTCGGGCCCAATGGCTGCGGCAAGTCGAATTTGGTTGAGGCGCTGCGCTGGGCCATGGGTGAGAATTCGGCCAAGCGTATGCGCGGATCGGAGATGGACGATGTCATCTTCGGCGGCACGGCCGATCGTCCGCCGCGTAACATCGCCGAGGTCGTGCTCGAGCTCGACAACCAGAGCCGTACCGCGCCCGCCGCGTTCAATCAGCACGACCATCTGGAGATTTCGCGCCGGATAGAACGCGGTCAGGGCTCAGACTATCGCATCAACGGTAAGTCGGTCCGTGCGCGCGACATCCAACTACTGTTCCAGGACAACGCGTCGGGCGCGCATTCCCCGGCGTTGGTAAGTCAGGGGCGGGTCGGCGCCTTGATCGGCGCCAAGCCGACGGAACGGCGTTTGCTGCTGGAGGAGGCGGCAGGCATCACGGGCCTGCACAGCCGTCGCCACGAAGCCGAGTTGCGTTTGAAGGCGGCCGAGGAGAATCTGACCCGCCTCGAAGACGTCATAACCGCGATGGAAGGGCAGCTTGCTGGGTTAAAGAAGCAGGCGCGCCAGGCAGCCCGTTATCGCAGCCTTTCAGATCGCATTCGCAAGGCCGAGGCAGCGCTCCTGCATTTGCGGTGGATCGCCGCGAAAGCCGTGCTTGTGTCTGCCCATGCCGATCTTGAGGGCGCGGAAGACACCGTGCGGCAGCGCACGCTTGTTGTCGCGCAAAGCAGCCAGGCGCAGGCCAAGGCCGCTGAAGAATTGCCACCCCTACGTCAGGCAGAAGCATCGGCCGCCGCGGGTCTGCAGCGGCTGAACCTGGCACGTGAGGGCCTGGCGGCAGAGGAAGAGCGCCTTCAGCAAGCAACGGCCGAATCCGAACGACGCCTGGAGCAGATTGAGCGCGACCGCGACCGTGAAAAGGCGCTGGCGGGTGACGCGGACGGGGCGCTGAAACTCCTAGCGCAAGAATCAGCCGAAATCGAAGCCGCTCGCCTTGGCGAAGGCGAAGCCAAGGAAGCAGCCAAGGCCGCAGTTGAAGCGCAACAGGTTGTCGTCGATGGGCTTGAGCAGTCGCTGTCTGAAGAAACGGACAGAGTTGCGGCGATTGAAGCCGAGCGCCAATCTCTTGGCCGGCAAGTCGCGGATCTGGAGGCAAAGTCGAAGACCGTTGCGGCACGTGAGCAGGCCGTCCTGTCAGAACGGCAATCTCTCGCGGCCGAGATCGCCAAAAGCGACGATGTGTCACTAGCCAACCAAGCGGTCGAAAGTGCCGAAGTGCAACTTGGCCAGGCGCGTGCAACGGCTGAGTCCGCGGAAGCAGATCGACAGCGGGAAGATGAGGCTCGTGCGGATCGGCGACAGGAACTGGAAGGCACCGAATCGGCATTGGCGAAGCTTGAGGCCGAGGCGGATGCTCTGAATGCTTTGCTGGGTGCGACTGACGGCGAGCTGTTCCCGCCGCTGATCGATGCTGTTCGCGTTGCCAAAGGCTATGAAACCGCATTTGCGGCAGCATTGGGTGATGCGGTTATGGCGCCACTCGACGAAGCCGCGCCGGTCCATTGGCGGACCTTGCCGGAACTGCCGCCGCCATCTGATTGGCCCGAAGCGGTTCGTCCGTTAGCTTCTAAGGTGAAGGCGCCGCCGGCTTTGTCCAGATGCCTGGCGCATATCGGATTGATCGACAATGCTGCTGCCGGTGCTGAATTGGCCGCCAAGCTTGCGCCTGGTCAGATCTTGGTGACCCGTGAGGGTGGCCTGTGGAGGTGGGACGGGTACTCCGCCATCGAAGGCGCACCGACGGCGGCGGCGGTCCGTTTGCAGCAGCGCAACCGGCTGAGCGAACTGGACGGCGAAGTAGCGGCCGCCCGCAATCGTGCATCCGAGTGCCGTCAAGCGGCCGAGGCTTCGGCAGATGCCTTGAACACAGCCGTTGAGCAGGATCGCGAGGCACGGAACGGCGTCCAAATTGCGCTCGATAAACTCAATGTCGCACGTGAGGCGGCAAGTCGGTTGGCGCAGGAGACGAGCGCAAGACAAAGCCGCATGGACGCGGCTACCGAGTTGGCG
>JBCCER010000097.1:0-15893 GCA_039030175.1 Pseudomonadota bacterium | reverse complement strand
GCTCCGTTGGCGCCGAAACTGGTTCCTGCTATCGTGGCGACCCCTACGTCTTCGAGCAGACCTCGCTGAAGCGTGCTCGCATCCAACCCGGTGCCGTCTACATTGGGAAAGGCGTAAAAGGCACCGCCTGGCTCAGCACAGCGAAATCCAGGCAAACAGTTGAGCCCGTCGACGATCAGGCGCCGGCGCACAGCGAAGGCAGCGTTCATCGCATCAACTGAGTCCTGCGGTCCGGTTAGCGCCGCCAGGCCGGCAAATTGGGCCGACGCATTGACGCATGAGTGGCTGTTGACCGCCATGCGTTCGGCCAATGGAACGAGATCGGCAGGCCACACCGAAAAGCCAAGCCGCCAACCGGTCATGGCGTAGGTTTTTGACCAGCCGTCTAGCAAGATCACCCGGTCCGCGATTTCAGGATAGGACAGCAGGCAGACATGCTCGCGGCCGTCGTAGAGCATACGGCTATAGATCTCGTCGCTCAGGATGGCCACATGCGGACGGTCGGCCAACCCCGCGACCAGCCTGTCAAGCGCTTCGCGGGGGACAACACCGCCTGTCGGATTGGCCGGGCTGTTCAGGACGATCAGCCTGGTGTGCTCAGTGATCCGATCGAGTACCTCGTCTGGATCAAAGGCAAAGCCTCGGTCTTCGTGAAGGGGAATCGGCACGGGTTTTGCGCCGCTGAAGGCAATTGCGGATCCATAGATCGGAAAACCGGGGTCGGGATAGAGAATCTCCGTGCCGGGCGCGCCGAACATCAAGATTGCAAACCACATGGTGACCTTGCCGCCTGGCACGATCAAAACGCTCTCGGGACTGACCGAGAGCGCATAACGGTGGTTCAGATAGTCGGCGACAGCTTCCCGAAGTGGCGGGATGCCTGCCGCCTGCGTGTAACCGTGATGACCGTCCCGTAGGGCCTTGACGCCAGCCTCGACGATATGGTCCGGGGTTTTGAAGTCGGGCTGGCCAATACCCAGGTTGATAACGTCGCGACCGGACGCCGCCAATTCATTGGCGCGGGCAAGGACCTCGAACGCAGTTTCGGTGCCAAGGCGGCCTATGGCGTCGACAGGGTGAAGCATCATGCAGTATCCAAGGATAGCGGAGCGGGAACGGCCGCCACTGAAGCCCAAAACAAGGCTGGCCCGCAAGGCTTGACCGGCGCCCGCGAATGTCCCATACAGCGCCAATCATGGCGGCCGTAGCTCAGTTGGTAGAGCGCTCGGTTGTGGTCCGAGTGGTCGTGGGTTCAAATCCCATCGGTCGCCCCATTTCTTGTGATTGCACATGCAGATATTGCGATAAAGCGTTCTGATAGAACGTTTTTGCTTAAGAACTTCTGTGTGTGGCAGTCGAAGATGGCAAAGAGTGCAGCCCATGATCCGACCCAATGCCGTGCGCACCCGTCTAGCTGAGGGTCGCCCGGCCGTCGGATGCTGGAACGCGATTGCCAATCCAATGATCGCCGAAATGCTCGGTCACTGTGGCTTCGATGCGATCATGCTCGATCACGAACACGGCGCTGGCGATGTCTCGACCGCGGTTGCCAGCATCATAGCCATTCAATCGACACCGGCCGCCGCAATGATGCGCGTCCCCGATGACGATCCCGCAACCATCAAGCGTGTGCTCGATATCGGAATCGAAGGTGTCATGATTCCCAGCATCGAGACTCCGGAGCAGGCGGAGCGGGCTGTTGCGGCTTGCAAGTACCCGCCAAGGGGCAACCGTGGGGCCGCGCTGACAGGCATCCGAGCCTCTCGCTATGGCATGGCCGCTGACGACTACCACCACTGGACCGAAACCGAGTTGATGGTGATCCTTCAAATCGAAAGCGTGAAGGCGGTGGATGCGATCCCAGAAATAGCGTCTGTGCAGGGTGTCGACATGTTGTTTGTCGGCCCTCAAGATCTATCGGGCAGCGCCGGGCTGCTGCGCGGGTACGATGAGCCCGCGTTCTTGGCTGCTATGGAGCGGGCTGAGACGGCGATTCGTGACAGCGATGTATGGTTCGGATCCGTGCCTTCCCTCGGCCGTAGCGATGCCGAAATGGTAGCCTCGGGCATTCAGTTTCTTTGCAAAACATCGGACACGCGTCTGCTTGTTGGTGGGGGGCTGGAAGCGGCGGCAGCATTTCGAGAGATGCAATGACCGAAACCGCATCCATCAAGACGGAGCTATTGACGGTCGCCGAGATGGGGCTCGCCGATCGGACTACAATTGAGGCTGGGACGCCGGGATCTGACCTGATGGAAGTCGCCGGGACTGCGGTTGCTGATGCGGTGATGACCGGGTGGGATCGCCGGAAAGTGCTGATCGCCTGCGGCCCAGGCAACAATGGCGGTGACGGCTTCGTGGCAGCCCGGCATTTGAGCGAGGCCGGATGGCCTGTCACCGTGGCTCTTCTCGGCGATGCCGGAGCCCTTAGGGGCGATGCTGCATGGGCAGCTGGACGATGGTCGGGACCGGTCGTCGACCTATCAGTCGAACTTCTCGATGAACAGTCTCTCATCGTTGACGCCCTGTTCGGCGCGGGGTTATCGCGCCCTATCGACGGGCTGGCGGCGTCTTTTTTGAATGCCGCTGCAGGATTGGACAGTGTTGCCGTGGACATGCCGTCGGGTGTTCATGGCGACACGGGCGAAGTGATGGGAACGACGCTGGCGGCGACGACAACCGTCACCTTCTTTCGAAAAAAGCCAGGGCATCTGCTGCAGCCCGGCCGGGAATTGTGCGGTCAGGTAATCGTCGCTGATATCGGCATACCCGACAGCGTTCTTTCGACGATTGCACCGCGTCAGTTTGAGAATGCTCCGACCTCCTGGTCGGCTGCGCTGCCGTGGCCATCGGCAACCGGCCATAAGTATAGCCGAGGCCATGCAGTGGTGCTTGGCGGCACCAGAATGACGGGAGCGGCCAGAATGGCATCGGCTTCCGCACGGCGAGCGGGCGCGGGGTTGGTCACGGTTTCTTGCTCGGACGACGCGCACGCCATCTACGCTGTAGGCGCGCCGGGATTGTTGATCACTGACACGGCGGATTGGAGTGAGCAGCTTAGCGACCACCGAAAGAACGTCTATCTGGTTGGCCCCGGTGCTGGGGTAGGCGATGAGACACGGTCGTTTGCTCTGTCGGTTTTGGCCGCCGGTCGAGATCTGGTCTTGGATGCCGACGGCCTGACCAGTTTCGCCGACGCGCATGACCAGTTGTTCGAGGTGCTGACCGACGGCTGCGTGCTAACCCCCCATGACGGCGAATTCAAGCGCCTGTTCGATATTGAAGGCGGAAAGCTCGATCGGACCCGACAAGCGGCCGCTCTTTCAGGCGCCGTCGTCTTGCTTAAAGGGGCTGACACGGTGATCGCGGCCCCAGATGGCCGGGCGAGGGTCAATGGCAACGCGCCGCCGGATTTGGCCACAGCCGGCAGCGGCGATGTCCTGGCCGGGATAATCACTGGCCTGCGGGCCCAGGGCATGGGTGCTTTCGATGCGGCGAGTGCTGGTGTTTGGATGCATGGCGCCGCGGCGAGTGCATTTGGGCCGGGGCTGATTGCGGAAGATCTGATTGACGGTCTGCCGACAGTTTTGCGCGACCTAAAGCAGGCCGTCCCAGCGAGGTAGGGACACTATGCCTCGCAGCGTGTTGGCGGTCAGCAAGCGACTGGCGCCAAATTTCCCTGGCTGACCCGCATCTTTATGCTATAGAGCCCCGCTTCGCGGCATGAACTGGCTGATTGGGCGGCGCTTTTTCGTTCGCAGATTGGCCGTTGGCCGCTTTGGTGTTGCAGGCGGGCGTGGCGGAACTGGTAGACGCGCCAGATTTAGGATCTGGTTCCGAAAGGAGTGGGGGTTCGAGTCCCTTCGCCCGCACCAATCGCCAACAGGCCCCGCGAGGACAAGAATTCACACGCCGCTTGGGCGCAAAGACGGATTGAGAAAAGCAGGTTGGATCGAATGATGCAGGTTACCGAAACCGGCGCCGAAGGGCTGCGCCGCTCATTCAAGATTGTCGTGCCGGCCACGGATATGGATGCCCGCATAACCGCGGAGCTCAAGGATGCCGGCAAGAAAGTAAGGCTGCCGGGATTTCGGCCTGGCAAGGTACCGACATCGATCCTCAAACGGCGCTACGGCCCCCAGATCACCGGCAAGGTCTTGGAAGAGGCAGTCCAGGAAACCGTGCAGCAAACCCTTACAGACCGTGGCCTGCGGCCGGCAGTTCAACCCAAGCCAGAGATCACCTCGTATGAAGATGGCAAGGATCTCGAATACACTTTTGATCTCGAAGTCCTGCCCGAAATCGGCGTCATCGATATCGACGATTTGGAACTGACCCGGCCGGTCGCGGAGGTCGCCGACAAGGTCATTGAGGATGGTCTTGGCCGTTTGGCCGAGCAGCGAAAGAATTACGAACCGCTGAAGCGTGCACGGGCCGCAAAAGACGGCGACCAAGTTACCCTGTCATTCAAGGGCAGCTTGGAAGGCGACGAACGCGAGGAGATGAGCAGCGAGAGCCAGGATCTGGTCCTGGGCTCCAACCAGTTCATCCCCGGATTCGAGGAACAGGTCGTCGGCGCCAAGAAGGGCGAAAAGCGCACGGTTGCGCTTACCTTCCCGGACAACTATCCCAGTGAGGATCACCGCGGCAAGGAAGCCAGTTTTGATGTCGAGGTGCTGGATATCAAAGCGCCGGTCGACGCCAAAGTCGACGAGCAGTTGGCCAAGGATCTGGGTGTCGAAGATTTGGATGCTCTTCGTACCGCGATCCGTGAGCGCACCGAGAGTGAGTACGCAGCGGCTTCCCGCTTGAAGGTCAAGCGAGAGCTTTTAGACAAGTTGGCCGACCGGTTCGACTTCGATGTGCCCAACGGCATGGTCGACGCCGAATTCGATACGATCTGGCCGCAGGTCGAAGAGGCGTTGAAGCATGCGAAAGAGCATGCTGACGATCCCGATCACGAGCATGATCCCGATCTCGACCGTCCGGAAGAAGAATTGCGGACGGAGTATCGCGGCATCGCCGAACGCCGGGTGCGCTTGGGCCTTCTGCTGTCCGAAATCGGTCAGCGCAACAATGTTCAGGTCACTCAAGAAGAACTAAATCGCGGCTTGATCGCGGAGGCGCGGCGTTATCCCGGTCAAGAGCAGCAGGTGATTGAGTTCTTTCAAAAGAATCCGCAGGCGATCGATACGGTTCGGGCGCCCTTGTTTGAAGACAAGGTCGTCGACTTCATCATCGATCTGGCCAAGGTCACCGATGAGACAGTGACGCCGGAAGTGCTGCTTGCCGATCCGGACGCCGAACCGGCTAAGAAGGAAAAAGCGAAGGCCGAGCCGAAAAAGAAGGCTGCTGCAAAGAAACCCGCTGCAAAGAAGGCGCCTGCCAAGAAAGCGGCCGCCAAGAAGCCCGCTGCCAAAAAGACGACCGCTAAGAAGTCGACTGCCGCAAAGACCGCAGCCAGCGAAACAGCTGAGGTGGCGGCTGAATCCAAGGCAGGTGAAACGAAAAAGGCGGCGGCTAAGCCACGCACGCGCAAACCCGCCGCTAAGAAGACCACTGCAGCCAAGTCGACGGCGAAAAAAGCATCCTCAAAGTCTGATTCTGGCGATGAGGGAAGCGCCGAATAGGGGAGTTGCGCGCTTTTGCTCTTGGCGAAACGGGCGCGCGCGCTTAGTTGCTAGAGGAGGCAGGGCCGTCGGCGATCAGACCGCGCGGCCGTGGCTTCCAAATCTAGCCGACGCCCCGTCGGCCGCGACTGTTGAGGACGAGCAATGGATTTCGGCGATCCGCATATGAGCGCATTGGTGCCTATGGTGGTCGAACAGACCAACCGTGGCGAACGAGCGTATGACATTTTCTCGCGGCTGCTGAAGGACCGCATCATCTTTCTCACCGGCCCAGTCTATGACGAGGTCGGCAGCCTGCTTTCAGCCCAGCTTCTTTATCTGGAATCGGAGAATCCGACCAAGGAGATCTCTTTCTACATTAACTCGCCGGGCGGATTGATCACCGCCGGTATGGCGATCTACGACACGATGCAATATGTCCGCCCTGAAATCTCCACGGTATGTATCGGTCAGGCCGGATCCATGGCATCGCTTTTGCTGGCGGCTGGAGCCCCAGGAAAGCGATATGCATTGCCCAACAGTCGGATCATGTTGCACCAACCTTCCGGTGGTGCGCGCGGGCAGGCCGCTGATATTGAAATCCATGCACGTGAAATCATGCGCATCCGCCAGCGGATGAACGAGATTTATGTCCGGCATACCGGGCAGTCGCTGGACTCGATGGAAGAAGTTGTTGAGCGTGACCGGTTCATGTCGGCGGAGGAGGCGCAGTCCTTCGGCATCGTCGATAATGTCGTCGAAAATCGGCCAACTTCGGGGACCAGCCAAGTCGCGGCTTGACCGAAGCGATACCAGGCCTAAAACGGCGATGTTGATCGCTGACGCTCAAACATGTTGAATATGCGAGCGATGGTCGATCACCGCGTAGTGAGTCGGGGATTGTTTCCAGGCGGTGGTCATCAAACATTGAAAGACAGCCGGTACCCATTCGATCCGGTTGTCGTGACGGCTCGTAAGGTCCGAATGCCAGGGCAGGGCCGTCTTACGCTGCGAAGTTGGAACGCTTATGAGCAAATCCTCAGGCGGTGAAGGTAAGAACACCCTGTACTGTTCGTTCTGTGGCAAAAGCCAGCACGAGGTACGCAAGCTGATCGCAGGGCCAACCGTGTTCATCTGTGATGAATGCGTCGAGCTTTGCATGGACATCATTCGCGAGGAAAACAAAACCTCACTGGTAAAGAACCGCGACGGGGTCCCGACACCGCGCGATATCCACACGGTTCTCGACGACTATGTGATCGGCCAGCCGCATGCCAAGCGGGTTCTCTCGGTCGCGGTGCACAATCACTATAAGCGACTGGCAAACGGCCAGAAGTCCGGCGATGTCGAACTGGCAAAGTCGAACATTCTACTGATTGGCCCGACCGGTTGCGGCAAGACCTTGCTTGCCCAGACTCTGGCGCGGATCATTGACGTACCGTTCACCATGGCGGACGCGACTACACTGACCGAGGCCGGCTATGTCGGCGAGGATGTCGAGAACATCATCCTGAAGCTGTTGCAATCGGCCGACTACAATGTCGAGCGGGCGCAGCGCGGTATCGTCTATATCGACGAGGTCGACAAGATCAGTCGCAAGTCGGACAACCCGTCTATCACGCGGGATGTGTCGGGCGAAGGCGTGCAGCAAGCTCTTCTGAAAATCATGGAGGGCACTGTCGCGTCCGTTCCGCCGCAAGGCGGCCGTAAGCACCCCCAACAGGAATTCCTGCAAGTCGATACCACGAATATCCTGTTCATCTGCGGCGGTGCTTTCGCGGGCCTGGAACGAATCATTGGCGAGCGCGGCAAAGGGACGTCGATTGGCTTTGGCGCTGACATTCAGGCGCCCGAGGAGCGGCAAACGGGCGAGGTTCTGCGCGAGTTAGAACCGGAAGATCTGCTTCGCTTCGGCTTGATCCCTGAATTTGTCGGCCGTTTGCCGGTTGTCGCCACGCTGAGCGATTTGGACGATGCCGCTTTGGTAGAGATTCTCACCAAGCCGAAAAACGCTCTCGTAAAACAGTACGAGCGGCTGTTCGAGATGGAGGACGTCAAGCTGACGTTCACCGAAGAAGCGCTGAACGCGATTGCTCGCAAGGCAATCAAGCGCAAGACCGGCGCTCGTGGCCTGCGTTCCATCATGGAAGGTATCCTGCTGGAGCCGATGTTCGATCTTCCGGGCATGGAGGATGTCGAGGAAATTGTCATTGGCGGCGAGGTAGTCGAGGGGCGCTCTAAGCCGCTGATGAGCTATTCCAAGAAGCGCGAGGACATGGCGCCGAGCGCGTAACGTCATATTAACGGTGTGATTCGATAGGGTAATTGTTTCCAGCCATCGAATAAGGCGGCTGCTTGTCAATCCCTTGAATGTGAGTTCGCGTACTCCACTTTGTCTCAATGGCCCCTGGGGTCGGCGATGCTGTGCCGATGCCCATTGCAAGGGGGCGGCACTCGAAAGACAGGAACCGACAGATGTTGGAATTGGATAGGGGAACGGTTTACCCGGTGTTGCCGCTTAGGGACATCGTGGTCTTTCCCCACATGATCGTGCCCCTTTTCGTCGGTCGGGAAAAATCGGTCCGCGCGCTCGAAGACGTTATGAAGGACGACAAGCAGATCTTGATCGTCACTCAGAAAAGCGCCTCTCAGGACAACCCGTCCGCCGCAGACCTCTACACGGTTGGAACGATTGGCACGGTCTTACAATTGCTCAAGCTGCCTGACGGTACGGTCAAGGTTCTGGTCGAGGGCGGTCAGCGCATGAATATCCTGCGCTTCACCGATCGCGAGGACTTTTTTCAAGTCTACGCCGAGCCGCTCGCCGACGATGATGATGGCAGTCAGGAACTGACCGCGCTCAGCCGGGCTGCGGTGACTCAGTTCGAGCAATACATCAAGCTGAACAAGAAGATTCCTCCCGAGGTGCTGGTCTCGGTCAATCAAATCGAGGAAGCGGCCAAGCTTGCCGATACCATTGCCTCGCATCTGTCGCTCAAGATCTCAGAAAAGCAGGAGTTGCTGGAGACTCAGTCAACGTCCGAACGGTTGGAGCGAGTGTTCAGCTTCATGGAGAGCGAAATTGGTGTTCTTCAGGTCGAAAAACGCATTCGCAGCCGGGTCAAGCGCCAGATGGAGAAGACCCAGCGCGAATATTATTTGAACGAACAGCTCAAGGCGATCCAGCGCGAACTGGGCGAAGGCGAAGACGGCCGCGATGAGTTGCAAGAGCTTGAGGCGAAAATCGCCAAGACCAAGCTGACCACCGAGGCGCGCGAAAAGGTCGTTGGCGAGCTGAAGAAGCTGCGCAACATGAGCCCGATGTCCGCCGAGGCGACAGTCGTGCGCAACTATCTCGACTGGATGCTCAACATCCCTTGGAAGAAGCGCACACGCATCAAGAAGGATATCAAGCTGGCCGAGCGGGTGCTCGACGAGGATCATTACGGGCTGGATAAGGTCAAAGAGCGTATCCTCGAATACCTCGCCGTCCAGCAGCGCATGAACAAGATCAAGGGCCCGATTCTGTGCCTGGTGGGACCGCCAGGCGTCGGCAAGACCTCACTGGGTAAGTCGATCGCGCGAGCTACAGGGCGCAACTTCTTGCGCATGTCGCTGGGTGGCGTCCGTGACGAGGCCGAAATTCGTGGCCACCGCCGCACCTATATCGGGTCGATGCCGGGCAAGGTGGTGCAGGGGATGAAGAAGGCAAAGTCTTCCAACCCGCTGTTTCTGCTGGACGAAGTCGACAAGCTGGGCGCGGACTATCGCGGTGACCCATCCTCTGCGTTGCTGGAGGTGCTGGACCCCGAGCAGAACAACACCTTCAACGACCATTATCTCGAGGTGGATTACGACCTGTCAGAGGTCATGTTCATCTGCACGGCCAACAGCCTTCGGATGCCGCAGCCGCTGATGGACCGGATGGAGATCATTCGCATCCCCGGCTACACCGAAGATGAGAAGGTCGAAATCTCCAAGCGCCACTTGATCGAAAAGCAAATCAAAGCCAATGGTCTGAAGAAGGGCGAGTGGTCGATCTCGGACGATGCGCTGCGTGACTTAATTCGTTACTACACGCGCGAGGCCGGCGTGCGAGGACTGGAGCGAGAGATCGCCCGGCTGACGCGCAAGGCGGTGAAGGAAATCCTGATCGGCACTACCGAAAGCGTCTCGCTTACCCGCCGCAATCTCGGCAAATATGCTGGCGTGCGCCGGTTTCGCTATGGCGAGGTGGAGGCCGAGGACCTGGTCGGCGTCACCACGGGGCTGGCTTGGACCGAGGTCGGCGGCGAGTTGCTGTCGATCGAATCGGTTACTGTGCCCGGCAAGGGCAAGGTGACGACGACCGGAAAACTGGGCGACGTTATGCGCGAATCGATTCAGGCTGCGGAAAGCTATGTGAAGTCGCGCGCGGCCGAATTTGGCATCAAGCCGTCGATTTTCTCGCAAAAGGACATTCACGTTCATGTGCCCGAAGGCGCTACCCCGAAAGACGGTCCGAGCGCGGGTGTCGGCATGGTCACGTCCATCGTTTCGGTATTGACCGGCATTCCGGTGCGCAAAGATATCGCCATGACGGGCGAGATCAGCCTGCGTGGCCGCGTGCTGCCGATCGGCGGCTTGAAGGAAAAGTTGCTGGCCGCACATCGCGGGGGGCTGAAGAAGGTCTTGATTCCTAAGGATAATGAGAAAGATCTCGCCGAGATCCCGGACAATGTGAAAAAGAAACTGGAGATCGTTTCGGTCATCACCGTCGACGATGTCCTGGACCAAGCGCTGACCTTGGCGCTGCAACCGGTCGAATGGAAAGAGCCGGCATCAACCGATACGATTGCTGCAACACATGCAGATTCTGACGACGATGCGGTAATTCGACATTGAGCACCGCGCCGGAAAACGCGTAAGAAGGGTGCGTTTAAACCAATGGCCAATTGACCTTGCTCACGCCGAGACCTAGGTTGATGCCCGTCAAATTGCGAGTCTTGAAGGCGCTCTGCAGACAGTACTGATATGGCGGCTGCCCGCTGCGGGTGACGGCTAATCCAATCTTTATTTGGTCCAGAAAATGGGGAGTCCAAAAGTGAACAAAAATGACTTGATTGCTCATGTCGCCGAAGCGTCGGATCTGTCGAAGGCAGATGCCGGCAAGGCGGTCGATGCGGTTCTTGACGGCATCACGGGTGCACTTCAAGCCGGCGACGAGGTTCGCCTCGTAGGCTTCGGCACCTTCGCCGTTGCCAATCGCGCAGCGTCGGAAGGCCGTAATCCTCGGACTGGCGAGAAGATACAGATTCCCGCCTCCAAGCAGCCGAAGTTCAAGGTCGGCAAGGCTTTGAAGGACGCCGTGAACTAATCTGGTTCCGGTATCCGGTAGCGATGTGGATCGGCCGGCCTGCTAGCGAGTCGGCCGATTACACGTCCGGTATCAAGCTCTTGGGCGGTTAGCTCAGCTGGGAGAGCATCTCGTTTACACCGAGAGGGTCGGCGGTTCGAGCCCGTCACCGCCCACCAGCCTATGGGGCTTTTGCTCCTTCGGTTAGTACAATCAGTCAATTCCGGCATCAGTTGATCCCCTAAATCGAGGCAAGTGATATCTTGCCTGGATAGGGGCGAAAAAAGTCGTTTTCCCTTGCTTGACAGAGCGTGGGGCAAGGCGTATCCAAGCGCCTCTGTCGGCTAAGGTCGACGGATAATAGCGGGTGTAGCTCAGTTGGTTAGAGCGCCGGCCTGTCACGCCGGAGGCCGCGGGTTCAAGTCCCGTCACTCGCGCCATTTTCATCTTCCACCCTAATCAACTTTGTTTGGCTGCCACGCGCGCGAGGGCCAGCATTCGCTGCCCTATTGCAAGCGCTAGCATCCGTGTGACGTAGGGGCGCAATCGAGAGGAATTTCCTTTGATCAGGTCGGCTTACCGCCTATAACTCGGCCACAATTCGGCTTTGCGGAAGCTGCCGCCACCGCTGACGTCTCCTGGTTTTCGTTTTGGCGATCCCTTGAGCGCAACGATGGTTGGCGTTTGAGGGTGCGGAACGGCGTATGAATACGGAATTGCTCAGCGAATATCTGCCGATCCTTCTGTTTCTCGGTGTCGCAATCGTCATCGCCTGTGCTGCGGTCGGCGCCTCGCTCATCGTGGGAAAGCAAAACCCGGATAGCGAAAAGCTGTCTGCCTATGAATGCGGGTTCGATGCCTTCGACGATGCGCGGTCGAAGTTCGATGTCCGGTACTACCTTGTCGCCATTCTATTCATCATCTTCGATCTTGAAGTTGCCTTCCTGTTTCCATGGGCAGTGTCGCTTGGCGAGATCGGGATGTTTGGCTTTTGGTCGATGGTGGTGTTTCTTGGAATCTTGACGATCGGCTTTATCTACGAGTGGAAGAAGGGAGCGCTGGAATGGGAGTAAACCGTCCAAGCGACAAGCCCTATCCGGCCGAATATGGCACGCCGATTCCGCCCGGTCCCCAGCAGGATGCGCTAATCGCGGAGGCCACGCGTGATCTGCAAGACAAAGGCTTTCTGGTTACGCGCATGGATGCGCTACTTGATTGGGCCCGCACCGGATCGCTGTGGCCGATGACGTTCGGTCTCGCCTGTTGTGCCGTGGAAATGATCCAGGCCTACATGCCGCGTTACGATTTGGACCGGCTGGGTGTCATTCCTCGTCCCAGTCCAAGACAGTCCGACGTGATGATCGTGGCCGGCACCTTGACCAACAAAATGGCGCCTGCACTGCGTAAGGTTTACGACCAGATGCCCGAGCCGCGCTGGGTGATCTCCATGGGCTCGTGCGCCAATGGCGGCGGCTACTACCACTACTCCTACTCGGTCGTACGCGGCTGCGATCGTGTTGTGCCCGTCGATATCTATGTGCCGGGCTGTCCACCAACGGCCGAGGCGCTGGTTTACGGTATCATGCAGTTGCAGAAGAAGATCCGGCGCGGTACCCGGATCGCGCGCTGACCCGGTTCGTCACACGAAGGTTCCCCGAACGGCCATGTCCGACTCCGTTCTCACTGATCTAGGCGAGACCCTGACCGTCGCGCTCGACCCCGACGTTTCGGGCTTCGACGTTGTTGTAGGTCAACTCACCATTCATGCGCGGCGTGGCGCCATCGGCAAGGTTCTTACCTACTTGCGGGACGAAAGCGACTGCTTGTTCCACCAGTTGATCGACATAACCGCGGTTGACTATCCGGAGCGCGAAGAACGGTTTGATGTCGTCTACAACCTGCTGAGTATGAAGCAAAATCAACGTATTCGGGTAAAGGTGACCACAGACGAGGATTTGCCGGTCCCTTCCGTCGCCAACATCTTTCCTTGCGCCACTTGGTTTGAGCGGGAAGCTTGGGACATGTTCGGCATCTTCTTCGAGGACAATCCCGATCTGCGGCGGATATTGACAGACTATGGTTTCGAAGGTCATCCGCTGCGCAAGGACTTCCCGATGACCGGTTATGTCGAGGTCCGTTACGACGAGGAACAAAAGCGCGTCGTCTATGAGCCGGTAAAGCTCAATCAGGACTTTCGCACGTTCGATTTCCTCAGCCCATGGGAGGGCATGACCCGACCCTTGCCTGGGGATGAGAAGGCCGGCGACGGCAATGGCGCCGATACGGAGTCCAAAGCGTCATGAGCGCGGTCGAAACCAACATCAAACCCATGACCATGAACTTTGGGCCGCAGCATCCGGCGGCTCACGGCGTCTTGCGCTTGGTCTTGGAAATGGATGGCGAGGTTATCGAGCGGGCAGACCCGCATATCGGCTTGCTGCATCGCGGCACAGAAAAGCTGATCGAGTATCGGACCTATCTTCAGGCAGTGCCCTATTTCGACCGCTTGGACTATGTCTCGCCGATGTGTCAAGAGCATGCCTATGCTCTGGCGGTCGAGAAGCTGCTCGGCATCGAAGTGCCGGAGCGCGGCCAGTATGTCCGGGTTCTGTTCAGCGAGATTACGCGCGTTCTCAATCACTTGCTGAACCTCACCACCTTCGCACTCGACGTAGGGGCGATTACGCCGCCGCTCTGGGGCTTTGAAGAACGCGAAGTGCTGATGGAGTTCTACGAGCGGGTTTCAGGCGCCCGCTTGCACTCGGCCTATTTCCGACCTGGCGGCGTGCATCAAGACATGCCGGCAGGCCTTGCCGACGATATTTGGGCCTACACCGAGCGGCTGCCCAAATTCATCGACGACATGGAAAACCTGCTTACCGAGAATCGGGTGTTCAAGCAGCGCACCGTGGATATCGGCATTGTCAGCGCCGAAGACGCAATCGCATGGGGCTTCACCGGCCCGATGCTGCGTGGGTCCAATGTGGCTTGGGATTTGCGCAAGTCCCAGCCTTACGAAGTCTATGACCGCATGGATTTCGAGGTTCCCATTGGCCTGACCGGCGATTGCTTTGCACGGTATCTCGTACGCGTCGAAGAAATGCGCCAGTCAAACCGGATTATCAGGCAGTGTCTGGAGCAGATGCCCAAAGAGGGGCCGGTGAAAGTCGACGACCATAAGGTCTCACCGCCCAAACGCGCTGACATGAAGCACTCGATGGAGGCGTTGATCCATCACTTCAAGCTCTATACTGAGGGCTATCACGTGCCAGCCGGCGAGGTTTATGCCGCGGTCGAGGCGCCCAAGGGCGAGTTTGGGGTCTTCTTGGTCGCCGACGGTACCAATAAGCCGTATCGCTGCCGTATCCGCGCCCCTGGTTTTCCGCACATGCAGGCGATGGAATTCATGTGCAAGGGGCACATGCTGGCCGACTCGGTCGCGATCATCGGAGCCATGGACATCGTGTTTGGGGAGGTTGATCGATGAGTTTCGGCACTCCCGCGCCTGAAGATCAACAGCCGAAGAGCTTCGAGTTCTCGGCGGAAAATCTCGAACGCGCCAACAAGATCATCGCCAAATACCCGGATGGCCGGCAGCAGAGCGCTGTGATTGCCCTTTTGGATCTGGCTCAGAGGCAGAACGGCAATTGGCTACCGCGAGCAGCCATGGATTATGTGGCCGACCTGTTGGAGATCCCGCCGATCCGGGCCTATGAGGTCGCAAGCTTCTATACGATGTTCAACAAGGCGCCTGTCGGCCGCAACTTCATTCAGGTCTGCACGACGACGCCCTGCTGGCTGTGTGGATCGGCGGATGTGCTGCGTGCGATTGAGGACAAGACGGGCGTCAAGCCCGGAGGCTTTAGCGAGGACGGCGAGTTTTCAGTCGTCGAAGTTGAGTGTATGGGGGCCTGCGTGAACGCGCCGATGGTACAGATCGGCGACGATTACTTTGAAGATCTCGACTATGACCGCATGTGCCGGCTCATCGACGATCTGAAGGAAGGCAAGGAGTTGAAGCCGGGCTCCCAAACCGGCCGTCATGGCAGCCAGGCACAGGCGGGACCGACCAGTTTGATGGACCGAAGTCCGCCGGATGTCGTGGCTGCGAGCGGTGAGGATTGATCGATGCTGCGTGATCAAGACCGCATATTCACCAACCTCTATGGCTGGGAAGACTGGCGCCTAGAAGGCGCTCGCGCGCGGGGCATCTGGTCCAACACCAAGGACCTTATCGCGCTTGGCCGCGAGAAAATCATCGAAGAGGTCAAGGAATCCGGCCTGCGCGGCCGTGGTGGTGCTGGCTTCCCGACGGGCATTAAATGGTCCTTCATGCCGAAGGAAGAAAATCCGGATCGGCCCAGCTATCTCGTGATCAATGCAGATGAGTCCGAGCCTGGCACCTGCAAAGATCGGGACATCATGCGGTTCGATCCGCATCGGCTGATTGAAGGGGCCTTGTGCTCCTCTTTCGCGCTTGGTGCCCACGCTTGCTACATCTACATCCGCGGCGAATTCTACAACGAAGCCTCCAACATTCAGGTGGCGATAGACGAGGCCTACGAGGCCGGCTTGCTGGGCAAGGACGCCGCCGACAGCGGTTGGGACTTCGACCTTTATCTGCATCGCGGCGCCGGCGCTTATATCTGCGGCGAGGAAACCGCGCTGCTGGAGAGCCTGGAAGGCAAGAAGGGGCAGCCGCGCAACAAGCCACCCTTTCCGGCGGGGGCTGGGCTTTATGGATTTCCGACCACCGTCAACAATGTTGAGACCATCGCCGTCGTGCCGGAGATCTTGCGGCGCGGCGGCGTGTGGTTTTCCGGCTTTGGCCGCCCAAAGAACGAAGGCGTCAAACTGTTCTGCATCTCCGGCCATGTCGAACAGCCATGCAATGTCGAAGAGGAAATGGGCATTCCTCTCCGTGAGTTGCTGGATAAACATGCCGGTGG
>JBCCER010000096.1:0-16282 GCA_039030175.1 Pseudomonadota bacterium | reverse complement strand
GGGCGCGAGACACACTATGGTGGTTGTTAGCCGAACTCTTTCCATCGCAGTCGCTTAGCACGGCGCGATAGCGCCGTCCCGTGTAATTTCTCGATCGCTGCCAAGGCTTTGCCTTGGTTCCCCGCGTTTCCTACGCTAATTGTCGGTGAGTGAGAATCGGACACGGGGGAGTAGGGCGAGATGACCAAAGCGCACGTCTTGGCAATCGATCAGGGAACCACCTCGACCAGGGCGATCATCTTTGATCAAGCCGGTCTGCCGCAAGCCGTTTCCCAGCGAGAGTTTCGGCAAATCTATCCCGCCAATGGCTGGGTCGAACATGATCCGGAAGATATTTGGTCGGACACGGTTACGGTTTGCCGCGATGCGATCGAGAAAGCTGGCCTAACGGCGCAAGACATCGCTGCCATCGGCATCACCAACCAGCGCGAAACGACTGTCGTTTGGGATCGCGAAACAGGTAAGCCGGTTCACAACGCGATCGTTTGGCTTGACAGGCGAACCGCGCCATTTTGCAAGGAGTTGGAGGAGGCCGGCCACGGCCAGGAGATTCAAAGGCGGTCCGGTCTTTTGATCGATCCCTATTTCTCGGGCACCAAGCTGCGCTGGATACTGGACAATGTCGAAGGCGCGCGTGCCGACGCCGAAGCAGGCAAACTCGCGTTCGGTACCATCGACAGCTTCTTGCTGTGGCGTCTAACGGGCGGCCAGGTACATGCGACCGACGCAACCAACGCCTCGCGAACGCTGCTATTCAATATTGTCGACCAGGAATGGGACGAACATTTGCTCCATGTCATGGGCATACCCCATTCCCTGCTGCCCAAGGTCATGGATAACTCGACCCATTTCGGCCTGACCGACGCGGATCTGTTTGGCGTGCCGATTCCGATCACCGGCATGGCTGGCGATCAGCAGGCGGCTACCGTTGGGCAGGCCTGTTTTGAACCGGGCATGTTCAAATCGACCTACGGCACCGGTTGCTTCGTTCTGATGAATATCGGCGACAAGCCCAAATATTCAGAAAACCGACTGCTGACAACGACCGCCTATCGTTTCGATGGCAAGCCGACCTACGCCATTGAGGGGTCGATCTTCAATGCCGGCGTGGCGGTGAAATGGCTGCGCGACAGCTTCAAGATGATCGAAGATGCGGGCCAGACCAAGGTTTTGGCCGAACAGGTTCATTACGATCACGGGGTTTACCTTGTTCCGGCCTTTACCGGCCTCGGGGCGCCGCATTGGCGAGCAGATGCCAGAGGCGCGATTTACGGGCTGAATCTGAACACAGGGCCCGCCCACATTGCGCGGGCGGTGCTGGAGGCCGTGGTTTATCAGACCTATGATCTGCTCAACGCGATGATCGAGGACGCCGATCTTCGACCGAGCGCCCTTCGTGTCGATGGCGGCATGGTGGTGAACGACTGGCTGTGCCAATTCTTGTCTGACATCGTCGACATGCCGGTCGAGAGACCACGCGTGCCTGAAACAACCGCACTTGGCGCTGCCTATCTCGCCGGGCTTCAGGTTGGGGTTTACGAGTCGCTCGACGAGGTGACGCGCGCCTGGCAATGCGAAAAGAGCTGGTCGCCGAAGATCGAGCCCCAGTTGCGAGGCAGGTTGATCGAGGGCTGGCAGCATGCGCTGAAGCGCACCCTGCTTGAGGTCTAGATCAGCCCTGCGCGGCGCTGAGAGTGGGACAATTTTCGAGATACTGGCAACAACTCTGTAATAAAAACTTCACAGAACGGTCTTCGATGGGCAATCATCGGGCCTTAACACTGCGGGCGGGTTGGTCGCCGGTAAGGCGGCCGACAACTCAATCCTATAGCCCCGCACAACAGGGAGATAATCGATGAAGATCCGCTTTGCTTTGGCGGCATCCGCCCTTGCCATGGCGACCGCACTGCCGGCGTCGGCCCAAACCGAAATTCAATGGTGGCACGCCATGGGTGGTGCGCTGGGCGAGAAAGTCGACGAGATCGCGGCCAACTTCAACGCCAGTCAGGACGACTACGTGCTGGTGCCGACCTATCAGGGCAACTACGCTGATACAATGAACGCCGCCATCGCGGCGTTTCGCGCCGGATCGCAGCCGCACATCGTGCAGGTGTTCGAGGTCGGCACTGCGACGATGATGTCGGCGGAAGGCGCGATCTATCCGGTCTACGAGCTGATGGAAGATACCGGCCAAGACTTCAACCCAGATGACTATCTGCCCGCCGTGACCGGCTACTACACAACGCCTGAAGGTCAAATGCTGTCGATGCCGTTCAACAGCTCGACCCCGGTAATGTACTTTAACAAGGAAATCATTGAGGCGGCCGGACTTGACCCGGACAACCCGCCGACGACTTGGCCGGAGGTGCTTGAGGCGGCGCAGCAGATCGTCGACTCTGGCGCGGCTGAGTGTGGCTTCACCACCGAATGGCAGAGCTGGGTGCAGATCGAGAATTTCTCGGCCTGGCACAATGTGCCGATCGGCACCGAAGAGAACGGTTTTGCTGGTCTCGACACCGAAATGACCATCAACAACCCGACGGTTGTCGCCCATATCGGTGCCCTGGGTGAGCAAGCAGCAAGCGGCATTTTCCAATATGGTGGGCGTGGCAACGCGGCCGGCGGCCTGTTTACCAGCGGAACCTGCGGCATTTTCTTCACCAGCTCCGCCGGTTATGCCAGCATTAACGCCAACTCCGAATTCGACCTCGGCATTGCCATGCTACCCTACTGGCCGGACCTGGCCGAAGGCCCCAATGGCGGTCCGCAGAACTCGATCATCGGTGGCGCTACCCTGTGGGTACTGAGCGGCCACGAGGCCGACGAGTATGACGGTGTGGGCGACTTTTTTACCTATTTGTCCTCGCCGGAAGTGCAGTACGACTGGCACCAGTTCACGGGCTATCTGCCGATCACGACTGCGGCTTACGAGCTGGCGCAATCCGAAGGTCTCTATGAAGAGCGTCCGGGTTTCGAGACCGGCGTCCAGCAAATCACGCTGAATCCGCCGACACCGAATTCCAAGGGCTTGCGCTTTGGTTCCTACGTCCAGATCCGTGACATCATCAATCAGGAACTCGAGTCGGTTTGGGCCGGCGACAAGACCGCACAGGAAGCCTTGGACTCGGCTGTCCAGCGGGCCAATGAACTGTTGCGTCAGTTCGAGGAAGACGTTAGCGGCTAAACTCCGTTGACGGTGTTTCCGTTCAGAAACGACCGCCGCTTGGGCTCAGGCCCAGCGGCGGTCGCGATTGTGCCGCGCCAGGCTCTTTTTTGGCTCTGGCTGGGAGCCTGACGCATGCACAAAAAGGTTACGTTTCAAGAAGGGTTGCTACCCTATCTGCTGGTCGCGCCGCAGATACTGATCACGCTGATCTTCTTTATCTGGCCGGCATGGGACGCGATCATGACGTCCTTCTACCGCGTGACCAATGTGTTCACCGGCGAAGCCCGCTTCGTTTGGTTTCATAATTTCGAACGACTGTTTAGCGACCCGTTCTATTACAATTCCCTTCAGGTCACGGCGCTGTTCAGCCTGACGGTCGCGATCATTGCGATGGGTGTGGCGTTGCTGTTCGCGGTCATGGCCGACCGCGTGATCCGCGGTGCGATGGCCTACAAGACGCTGTTTATCTGGCCATATGCGATCGCGCCGGCCGTCGCGGGGGTTCTATGGCTGTTCATGTTCCAGCCGACCATCGGCATCGTCGCCTTTTTGTTCGACGTTCTTGGCTATGACTGGAATTTCCGTACCAACGGTACGCAGGCATTTCTGCTGACGGCCGTTGCGGCGGCTTGGAAGCAAATTTCCTATAACTTCCTGTTCTTCCTGGCCGGCCTGCAGTCGATCCCCAGGAGTTTGATCGAAGCGGCCGCGATCGATGGCGCCGGTCCGGCACGTCGGTTTTGGACCATCATCTTCCCACTGCTGACGCCGACCACCTTCTTCCTGCTTGTGATCAATGTGGTTTACGCGTTCTTCGACACGTTCGGCATAATCGATGCCGTCACCCAGGGTGGTCCGGGTTCTCCGGGCGCGACCAACATACTGGTCTACAACGTCTATTCGGATTGCTGTGCCGGGTCGCCTGACCTGGGCAGTTCGTCCGCCCAGTCGGTCGTGCTGATGATTATCGTAATTGCGTTGACGGTGGTGCAATTCCGCTACGTCGAACGCCGTGTGCATTACTAAGGGGCGATAAAGCAAGATGGTCGAAAACCGCCCCTTCCTGACATTCATCAGCCACGTCGTCCTGATACTCGGCGTTTTGATGGTGGCGTTCCCGATCTATGTCACCTTTGTCGGCTCGACCCACACATTGCCGGATATCCTGAACGCGCCCATGCCGCTGATCCCCGGCGACGCCATTTGGGAAAACTATGCCACGGCGCTCGGCACCGGCGGCGATATGTCGGGGGCCAGGCCGGTCAGCGAGATGTTGTGGAACAGCTTCGTCATGGCCATGGTCATCTCGGTCGGCAAGATCGTGATTTCGATGATGAGCGCCTTTGCCATCGTCTACTTCCGTTTTCCGTTCCGCATGTTTTTCTTCTGGCTGATCTTCATCACGCTGATGCTGCCTGTCGAGGTGCGGATCTTGCCGACCTTCCAGGTCGTCGCGGGGCTGGGGATGGTGGATACCTATGCCGGCCTAACGATCCCAATTATCGCATCCGCGACAGCGACGTTCCTGTTCCGGCAGTTCTTCCTCACTGTGCCGGACGAGCTTACTGAAGCCGCGCGTATAGACGGCGCAGGTCCCATCCGGTTCTTTTTCGATATTCTGCTACCGCTGTCCCGCACCAACATGGCGGCGCTGTTCGTCATCCTGTTCATCTTCGGCTGGAACCAATATCTCTGGCCGCTGTTGATCGCGGATGATCTGGAAACCGTCGTGATTGGCATAAGGCGCATGCTCACCGTCGGCGACGCCGACATTCAATGGAACATCGTCATGGCCACGACCCTGTTGGCCATGATCCCGCCCGTGCTGGTCGTCGTTTTGATGCAGCGCGTCTTCGTCAAGGGGCTGGTCGAAACCGAGAAGTAATCCGATGGCAACCGTAGATATTCGAGAAGTCCGCAAGACTTATCCCGGCACGGATCTGGAGACCATCAAGGGCATCAGCTGCGCCGTGGCCGATGGTGAGTTCATCGTCATGGTCGGCCCGTCGGGCTGCGGCAAGTCGACCTTGTTGCGGATGGTGGCGGGGTTGGAGCGGATCAGCTCCGGCGAGGTCGCGATCGACGGGCAAGTTGTGAACAACATGGAACCCAAGGATCGCGATATCGCGATGGTGTTCCAGAACTACGCGCTCTACCCACACATGACCGTGTACAAGAACATGGCTTATGGGCTGAAGATCGCCGGCTTGGACCGACAGCAGATCGACGAACGAGTCAAGACGGCAGCAAAGATCCTGCAACTGGATGAGTTGCTGGAGCGGCGGCCACGTCAATTGTCAGGTGGCCAGCGCCAGCGTGTGGCGATGGGCCGGGCGATCGTGCGGGAGCCACGCGTTTTCCTGTTCGACGAACCGCTTTCGAATCTGGATGCCAAGCTGCGTGTCCAAATGAGGGTGGAGATCAAGAAGCTGCAGCAGCAGATCGGCACAACTTCGCTTTACGTTACCCACGATCAGGTCGAAGCCATGACCATGGCCGATCGCATCATCGTCATGCATGGCGGCGTCGCTGAGCAGATCGGCGCACCCCTCGACGTCTATGAAAACCCTGCCAGCCAATTCGTGGCCGGCTTTATCGGCTCACCCTCAATGAATTTCCTGGCGGCGGATGTCGAGGAAGACGGGCGTCACATCGCCTTTGGCGGCAGCCACCGCATGGCGAGCAAGGTCGCTGTCGGACAAGGCGGCCGCAAGGTCACGGCCGGCGTCCGGCCCGAACATCTTCAATTGGCCACCGAGGCCGACGCCGACCGCAAGATCCCTATCCGCGTGGAACTGACAGAGGCGCTGGGCGCGGATACCTTGGTGCACGGCGTCTTGCAATCCAGTGGCGATCCGCTGCTGGCTCGGCTGCCAGGTGTTGCCCGCATGAACACGGGTGACACGGTCGACTTGGCCGTGCAACAAGGGGCCATGCATCTTTTCGACCCGGATACGGGCCGCAGCCTGACCAGCGCGGGTGGCGCGTAACCTACGGACCCAGAAACGATACCTCAAGCGGTTCACGGGGTCCGCGCAGCCGACGAGCGAGCGACTTCGCCGCCATGAGTGCCGCCTCCAACGGCCGACCCAAACTGACCGCACTGCTACCTGCTGTCTTGCTGCTCGGCCTCGGGCTGTCCTGGGGGCTGGGGTTTGCCTTGGCGAAAATCGCCATCAATCACGGCGTTCCGCCGTTTGGCTATGTCTTTTGGCAAACGGCCGGTGGCGGCACATTGTTGCTGGTGGTATCCAGCCTGATGGGTCAGCGGCCCAAGGCGGCCCCGAACTTCCTGCGATACTATCTTCTGATCGGTGTCCTTGCATTGGCGCTACCGAACGCGATCGGCTACACGGTACTGTCCAACATCCCCGTCAGCGTTTGGTCGCTGACGATCAATTTCGCACCCATCTTTACCTACATCGTGGCCGTGATTGCCGGGCTTGAGCGTGTCCAGACGATCCGGCTTTCGGGCATTGCGTTGGGCTTGGCGGGCGTCCTCTTACTGATCTTGCCGGACACCAGTTTGCCCGACCGCTCAATGGTCGGCTGGGTGCTGCTTGGAATTGCGACGCCGTTCCTTTACGGCATCAGCAATGTGGCCATGGTGACCATGAGACCGGTGGGCGCCACATCAATGGGATTAGCCTCTGGGATGACTTTGGCGGCCGGGGCTGCCCTGCTGCCGGTCGTCCTTGCGACCGGATCGCTTTACGTTCCAAATCCAGCCGCATTGACGATTGGGGACGCCGCCCTGGCTTGCCAGTTATTGATAACGGCCGGCGGCTATGTCGTCTTCCACGAAATCCAACGTCTTGCCGGCCCGGTATTCGCAGGGTTCGTCGGTTTCATCGTGACGTTGAGCGGAATTTCCTGGGGTGTTGTCTTGCTAGGCGAGCAGCCCGGCGGCTGGCTTTTCCTTGCTCTGATCCTGATCTTAGGCGGAATGGCCTTGGTCAATTTGGGCGGCCGGCTTATCAGGCGAAAACCGGCCGCCGCTGATGATTAGGAACTAGCCGCAGGTTCGGTAAGCGGAACTCCGCCGCTGAACGGCAAGATCGAGATAATTTTGGATGTCCGCGTCAGTCATGCGCGTTACGGCCTGGAACTGATAGTAGCGGGCGAGACAGTAATTGTCCGGACTCAACGCCAGAACCGTTTGCGACTCCGAATTGGCGATCTCGGTCGCATAGGTGTCGTACTGCCTGGCAGCACGGCCACCGCGCTGTTGCGACAGGAAGCTGCCCAAGGTCGACTGAACGTCGCGCAATCGGTTTTGATGCCGGACCGTGAAGTTGACGTATTCGTTGAACTCGTCGAGGCCCGGATAAGCGCCCCGGCAACTCAACCCCGTAATCATGATCTGATTGCGCAACTGTGACAGCATGTCAGCGCGCATAACCGTGTCGCTGACACACGCGCTTGTCGGTAGGTCGACGTCGTAATAAGCCTCAAGCTGCGGCGGGAAAAGCACATCCGCACCAACCGGCGCCGTAGCAACCGGGGCCGCCGGTTCGGACTCGCAAGCGGCAAGCAGAAGGGCAGCGAGAAACAGCGCAATAGTCGCCTTCATCGGCAAGGTTCCTCCAAACGAATCAGCAGATTTTTATACCAGACCGGACTCCCGGACCGAAGCGCAGAAACCGTTATCGTTCGGCTTCGGCATCTAGAATGAGGGCCTCGTCGCCCAGAGGAGTCCGAACCAGCCCTTCGGCGGTGTTCTCGATCAATTGCGCATGCGTCAATTCGCGCGCTGTCGCGCGAATCCGAAAGAGCGGAAGGTTCAAAGATGACGCCGATGCCTCGTGGGCGTGCGGCGTTTCCAATAGCTCCAGCAGCGCGCGGGCAACAGTCGATAGGGTTCCATCGGGGTTGATGCAGGCCATCTGCCGCAACCATGCCCTTACGTGTCCGCTTGATCGGTTTCGCAGAACCACCAATGGCGCGCTTCTGGATGGCGGCTTACCCGCTCGGCGGCATCTTCGATCGTTCTGGGCGCCGGCAAGATCACCTTACCGCCCGGTTGCCAGTTGGCCGGGGTAGCCACCTGGTCGGCGTCCGTCGTTAGCAGAGCGTCGATAACGCGGACGATTTCATCCACATTTCGGCCCGTCGTCAGCGGGTAATAGATCATCGCCCGGACCACGCCCTTGGGGTCGATGAAGAAGACACAGCGGCTCGCCTCAGTCGTACTGTCGCCGGGCATGATCATACCGTAGGACTTGGCCACCGCACGGTCGTGGTCGGCGATCACGGGGAACGGCACCTCGACTCCGAAGCTCTGCTTGATCGTCTCCAGCCAAGCCAAATGCGCATAGATACTGTCGATCGAAAGCCCCAGCAGCTCGACGCCCTTGTCTCGCAAGGAGGGGGCGACTTTGGCGAGCTCCACAAACTCGGTCGTGCAAACCGGCGTGAAATCGGCAGGGTGGGAAAACAGCACCACCCAAGACCCTTTAAAATCGTCCAGCGCCAAGCGTCCCTGCGTCGTATCTGCCTCGAAGGCCGGTGCGGGTTCGCCCAATCGCGGCAGGGAAGATGGGGGCGGTGCGTCGTGGTCTGTCATGGGGCGATGCATCGATTCGGGGCGGTGGCGAAGATGTGGGCATACTATGGCAGAAATCTGGCGACTCCAGAGGCCGCCGCCGGTCGCCGGTTCAACATCTTGAGAGGCCGCTGAACCATGGCGGGCATTGGTGCCATGCATAGCCATTGATTGACGACTGGCAAGCCCAGGGCGTCTGATAGACCAAGGCCTTAGCGATGCGAGTCCTTGTTGCTCAAGGCATTTGCGCGGCGCGGCCGCGCGTTTCTCGGAGACGGTAATGGCAACCCAGGCGCCAGCCGGACCGACGTCCGGCGGGAAGGCGAAACTGCTTTTGTTTCTGGCGCTAGTCGTCGCCGGAATGGGCCAGTCCTTCGTCTTTGCCGTCTTGCCGCCCGTTGGCCGTGCCATGGCGATGGGCGATGTCCAAATTAGCCTAATCATCGTTTCGGCCGCGGTTTTGTTCGTCGTGGCCGCCCCTGTTTGGGGCCGGATCATCGAGAATTGGGGCCGACGCCCCGTAATGGTGTTCGGACTAACGGCGTTTGCCGTGACCACGGCGCTTTTTGGTTTTGTCGTTGAGCTAAGGCTTGAGCTGACGATCTCGGTTGGGCTTGCCTTTATTCTTCTGGCGGCCCTGCGGGCGCTGTTCGCCATGGGCGCGGGCGGCGTTTTCCCAGCGGCCCAGGCCTATCTCGCTGATACCAGCCCACCGGAAAGGCGCGCGGCTGCGCTTTCCTTGATCGGAATTGCCTTTGGCGTCGGCATGGTCGCCGGTCCGGCGGCTGCAGGCGGCCTAGCCGGTATTGGGCTGATCGCTCCTTTTTATGGCATCGCCGGCATGGCCCTGATCATGGCTGTGGCCCTAAAGCTTGGGCTAAAACGCGGGTCTCGCCGAGGTGTGCCTCACCATCTGGCGGCCCAGCCGCTGGTCGTCCTGCGGATACTGCCCTTCCTGGTAATGGGCGCGCTGACCCTGATGACCCTCGCCACTGTCCAGCAAGTGACCGGCTTTCGCATTCAAGACCTGTTTGGACTGAACACAGCTGAAACGGCCGAGACATCAAGTGTCGCTCTGATCGCCATGGCAATCGCCATGATCATTACCCAGTCGACGCTGGTGCGGCGCATCAAGGGGCCGCCGATCCTGTTGGTCCGTCTGGGCGCACCGCTCGCGGCCGTGGCCTTGGTCGTGATGTTTATGTCAGACAGCCTGCTTTGGATATCTGTCGGCATGGCCCTGTTCGGTGCGTCGATAGGACTGGTTATGCCCGGCTTCATGGCCTCGGCGACACTTGCGGTCGGGCCGCACCAGCAAGGTAGGCTCGCCGGCTTTCAGGCTGCTGCGCAGGGGACGGGGTTTATCGTGGGCCCGCCGGCCAGCGCGGCACTTTATCAATGGGTTCCGGTGGCACCCTATTTGATGGGCGTCGCCCTTATGGCGAGCATTGCGTTGATCGCCTATTTGGTTCCGTTACCCGGTCGCCAGGTCGAGGCGCCCGCGTCAGCCGCGAACTAAAAGTCCGAACAGCGACCATTTACTTCCCAATCGCCGTAGCGGGTGGGTTCGGGACCTTTCGGGCCGCCGATCTCACCCTTCTTTTGTTGCAAGCCGGCGGATGGTTTTCCCGTCCTGATATCCGCGCGCTCGGCGTCTACTGACGGTTTTGGCTTGGCGTTGGGCTGCGTTGTCATGGCTGAGATATGGCATTGGTAGCCTCGTCGGTCCAGATCTTGAGCGGATCGTCCGCCTCCCTACATCTGAAATCCGGACCATTGCGCACAGGCGCGTAGTACTGACCTGACGAGGAGGCCCGCTGTGTCGGGATACATCCGAACGGCCGCTTTATTGGCCGCCATGACCGCCCTGTTCCTGGGAGCGGGTTACCTGATCGGTGGTGCCGGCGGGGCGATGATCGCCTTCTTGATAGCGCTCGGCATGAACGCGTTCACCTATTGGAACGCGGACAAGATGGTCTTGCGCATGTACAACGCACGCAAGGTCAACGAGCGCAGCGCGCCGGAGTTTCACCGGCTCGTCGCCCAACTGGCCGAACGCGCAAGCATGCCAATGCCGCGTGTCTATATCATCGATACCGATCAGCCCAATGCATTTGCCACGGGTCGCAATCCGCAAAATGCGGCTGTCGCGGCTACGACGGGTCTGCTGAACCGACTGAGCAGCGAGGAGGTGGCTGGGGTGATGGCGCATGAGTTGGCCCATATTCGAAACCACGACACGCTGATCATGACGATCACCGCGACCCTAGCCGGCGCCTTGTCGATGCTGGCCCAATTCGGCCTCTTCTTTGGCGGCAATCGAAACAACCCGCTTGGAATTGTCGGTGTCATCGCGATGGTGATCCTGGCGCCGCTGGCCGCAGCACTCGTGCAGATGGCAATCAGCCGAAGCCGCGAGTACGAGGCCGACCGCGTCGGCGCGGCGATCTGCGGCCGCCCGCTTTGGCTAGCCTCGGCATTGGAATCGATCCAAGGCTATGCCAGCCGAATCGACAACAATCGGGCCGAGCGCAACCCGGCGACGGCGCACATGTTCATCATCAATCCGCTGCATGCCCACAAGATCGATGGCTTGTTCTCCACTCATCCGGCGACCGCAAAGCGCGTCGCACGTCTAAGGGCAATGGCGGGTGCTGAGCCGCAGGACAGAGGAAACGCCGGCAACGGTCCTTGGGGCTGACGAGCCGCAAGCCTGGACAGCGGCGACCCGTTCGGGCAACCAAGCCCTCATGACCGATCCGCTTGCCTCGCGCCGTGCGGCGCTTCTCGCGCTTCGCGCGGTTCTGCACAAACGCCGCCCGCTCGATGAAGCGCTAGCCTCCGACCTCGAAGGTAGGGATCGCGCCTTCGTTCAACTGGTGGTGACGACGATCCTGCGTCGTCTGGGCCAAATCGATGCCGTTATCGACGCGTTGGTTGAACGCAAGCTGCCGCGTAGCGTGATGGAAGTCCGCGACATTCTTCGCCTCGGCGTTGGCCAGATGCTGTTCTTGGAAACGGCTGCCCACGCTGCCGTCGATACCGCGGTCAGCCTGGCCGCCGACCGCGGCTTTGATCGCTTCACCGGCCTTGTCAACGCCGTGTTGCGGCGCGTCGCACGCGACGAGGGGGATCTCTTAGAAGGCCAGGACGCTGCCCGCCTCAACACGCCGGACTGGCTATGGGACAGCTGGCAACAGGCCTATGGCGACACCGCGACCCGCGCGATGGCCGAGGCGCATCTAACCGAGCCGACGTTGGACCTAACGGTCAAGAAAGACCCAGAGATTTGGGCCGCGCGCATTGAAGCTGCCATTCTGCCGACCGGCAGCCTCCGCCGACCCGTTGGTGGCGCGATTTCGGACCTCCCCGGCTTTGCCGACGGCGCTTGGTGGGTTCAGGATGCGGGAGCTGCCCTGCCTGCTCGGCTATTTGGCCGGGTCGATGGCCTGCGGGTGCTCGATCTGTGCTCCGCCCCCGGGGGCAAGACGGCGCAACTGGCCGCAGCGGGCGCTAAGGTAACCGCCGTCGATCGATCCGCCCGCCGGCTGGACCGGGTCCGTCAGAATCTCGGACGGCTGAACTTGCAAGCCGATTACCGGGTAGCCGACGGCGCAGCATTGGAGGTCGACGAGCCCTTCGATGCGGTTCTTGTCGACGCCCCTTGTTCTTCGACAGGCACGATCCGGCGTCACCCCGACATCGCCCGGACTAAGGGTCAGGATGACGTCGCTAAGCTTGCGGCCTTGCAAACCCGCTTGCTGGAAAATGCCGTTCGCCTGGTTAAGCAAGACGGCGTCATTGTCTGGAGCACCTGTTCGCTACAACCCGAGGAGGGCGAACGGCAGATCGAGCGGTTGCTTGCCAGCGGCGCGCCCGTGGTTGGGGTGCCGATCGATCCAGAGGAAGTGGGAGACTGGGACGAAATTGTCACGCCGGTCGGCGAGATCCGCTCGCTGCCCTGTCACGCGGCGGACTGGGGCGGTCTTGACGGGTTTCATATCGCACGCCTACGCCGCACGGCTTAAGCCATCGGCAGAGCGATCGGCGATCGCTCTGGACGGCGTGAGAGGGTTGCCTTAAACCAGCCCCATGCAGCTTTCCACGCGCATTGCCCCATCCATTTTGTCCGCCGACTTCGCCAAGCTTGGTGAGGAGGTTCGCGCTGTCGATCAAGCCGGCGCCGACTACATCCATGTCGATGTGATGGACGGGCATTTCGTTCCCAATCTGACAATTGGCCCGGACGTGGTGAAGGCGCTGCGACCCTACAGCGACAAGCCGTTCGAAACCCATTTGATGATCGCCCCGGTCGATCCCTTCGTTGAGGCGTTTGCCGATGCCGGCGCGGACATCATCACTTTTCATCCGGAGGCCGGATCGCACCCTCATCGCACGGTTCAACTCATCAAATCGTTAGGCAAGAAGGCCGGCCTATCGCTGAACCCTGCGACGCCGGTGGCCTGGGCTGAGGAGCTGATCGGCGACATCGATTTGCTGCTGGTGATGAGTGTCAATCCCGGTTTTGGCGGGCAGAAGTTCATCGACAGCCAGATTGACAAGATCGTCCGTCTGCGGCGGTTGATCGACAATTCTGGAAGGCGTATCGATCTAGAGGTGGATGGCGGGATCAATGCGGAGACTGCCCCCCGCGCGGTGGAGGCTGGCGCCGACCTTTTGGTCGCGGGCACTGCGACCTTTAAGGGCGGGCCGGCGCACTATGCGGAGAACATCCGCCGCCTTCGCGGCTGACCGATGGCCGACCGGGGGCTGACGCAACGACTGCGCACCGCTGCCTTCCGCAACCCGCTTTACGCCCTCTCCCTCGGACGCGGCGCGCCGCGCGAATTGGCCCTGCTGCCGCCCGATCCCTGGCCCGGGAATGCCGAGCGCGGTCAGGAGCTGGTCGCAGGTCTTTACCGGTTTGCCGGCGAAAAACGGGAGACAGACCGGCCGCCATGGAAGGCGCCGGGCTCGGGCGAGGCATTTCGGTTTGGTCTCCACAGCTTTGAATGGTTGCGCGATCTGAGGGCCTTGGGCGGTGACGCCGCGCGGCGTCACGCTCGGGTTCTGGTGGCCGATTGGATCGACACCTTCGACCGCTGGGACCCGGTGGCCTGGCAACCGGACACGCTGGGCCTCAGAATCGCCAATTGGCTGGGCGGCCACGACTTCTTCTGTGCCAGCGCCGAGGATGATTTTCGCCGGGCGGTGTTCGCCAGCATCGCGCGCCAAACCCGCCATTTGGCGCGAGCGCTGCCCGGGGGCCTGAAAGGGCAGCGCCTGATGATGGCCCTGAAGGGCCTGATCTATGGTTCGCTGGCACTTCAATGGCCGGACGACCGGCTGCAGCATTCGCTGGACCAGCTTGAGGCAACTCTGCCGGAGCAGATCCTGCCCGATGGTGGCCATGTCGAGCGCAATCCCGGCACCTTGATGACGGTGCTGCGTCACTTGATCGATATCCGTGCGGCACTGCGTGCTTTCAGAGTTCCGATCCCAGACGATGTCGAGCATGCTATCGATCGAATGGCGCCAGCCTTGCGGTTCTTCCGCCACGGCGATGGTGGCCTTTCCCTTTTCAACGGCGCTTTTGCTAACCAGCCGGTATTGATCGACACGGTGTTGGCCCAGGCCGACGCTAGAGGCAGGCCGCTAAAGAGCGCAACGCAAAGCGGCTACGAGCGGGCGATGCAGGGCCGCACCTTGATGCTGGTCGATGTCGGTGGCCCACCCCCGAACGGGCTGGACCGCAGCGCCCATGCCGGCCTTTTGTCGTTCGAGCTTTCCGTTGGCCGCGAACGGCTGTTTGTCAATTGCGGAGCGTGGCCGGGCGGCGGCGGTGAGGCCGGCTATGCCTGGCACCAGGCACTAAGGGCAACCGCTGCTCACAACACGCTTGTTCTCGGTGATACCAACGCTCTGGCCCTGTTGCCCGATGGCGGTGTGATTCGGCGCGGCCAGCCCTTGCGCACGCTGGTCGAGGTCGAGCGGCAGGAAGGCGGCGGCTCGATCCTGATCCAGGCCAGCCATGAGGGCTACCGACACGGGTTCAGCGTCGTGCACAAGCGCCGCCTTTATCTCACGGACAATGGCGGCGAATTGCGCGGCGAGGATGTGCTGGAACCCGATCGCGGCCGGCACAAGGGCGGCGATAAGTTCCATGTGCGCTTTCACCTGCACCCTGGGGTTCAGGCCCTGATGGCGCAGGGCGGCGATGCGGCGCTGTTGCGTCTGCCCAGCGGCGTTGGCTTCCGCTTTAGGGCGGTCGGGGGCGAGCTTCTGCTGGACGATAGCCTCTACTTCGGCGACCCGCATGAGCCAAGGCGCAGCCGACAATTGGTCGTGTCGGGTGCCACCGAGCCAGAGGGGACGACGGTCCGTTGGGAACTGCGGCGAGAAAAGCGCGGCTGACCCTTCGGACTCGGTGGCGTTTTGCCGTTAGTGCGCCTAAGTTCGCGGCCAAATTGGCATTTCCAATCGAGACCATCCATGTCTGATATTCCCATCCGGCGCGCCCTTATTTCAGTGGCGGATAAGGCCGGTATTGTTGATTTCGCCAAGTTCCTGACCGACCGAGGGGTCGAAATTCTATCGACTGGCGGTTCGGCCGCGCGGCTGGAGGAAGCTGGCCTTCGGGTCAAGGAAGTATCGGCCCATACCGGCTTTCCGGAGATCATGGGCGGCCGGGTCAAGACCCTACATCCCCGCATCCATGGCGGCCTGCTCGGGCGGCCAACCCATGGGGAAGATGTCGAGGCGATGGCCGATTACGGTATCGCGCCGATCGACCTCTTGGTCGCCAACCTCTATCCGTTCGAGGAAACCGTTGCCAGCGGCGCGGACTTCGAAACCTGCATTGAGAACATCGATATCGGTGGGCCGGCAATGATCCGGGCGTCGGCTAAGAACCACGCGTTCGTCACGGTGGTCACCAGTCCTGACGACTATGACGCCGTGATGGATGAAATGGCCGAGCATGAAGGTATGGTGTCTGCTGAGCTTCGCCGCCGGCTGGCCGCTGTCGCCTTTGCCCGCACCGTTGCCTATGACGCGGCCATTGCCGAGTGGCTTTCGAGCCATGAGGGGGACGAGTTTCCCTTGCGCGTTGGTCTTGCAGGCAAGCGAGCTTTGGCGCTTCGCTATGGCGAAAACCCGCATCAAAGGGCCGCGCTCTATGTCACCCCCAACAAACGGCCTGGCGTGGCGCGGGCGACTCAGCTTCAGGGTAAGGAACTCAGCTACAACAACATCAACGATACGGACGCTGCCTTCGAACTGGTTTCGGAGTTCGATCCGGTCTTTGACGGGCCGGCTATCGCCATCATCAAACACGCCAATCCCAGCGGTGTGGCGGTCGGCGACAGTTTGGTCGAAGCCTATTTCAAGGCGCGCGCCTGCGACCCGATCAGCGCCTTTGGCGGCATTGTCGCCGCAAACCAGGCGATCGATGAAGCGACCGCCGCCGCCATCGCCGAGATATTCTGTGAGGTGGTGATTGCCCCTGACATCAGCCGGGAGGCCCGCGAGATTCTTTCCGCCAAGAAGAACCTTCGCCTCCTGGTAACCGG
>JBCCER010000095.1:0-16434 GCA_039030175.1 Pseudomonadota bacterium | reverse complement strand
GTGCAGCAAAACCCGCTCTCGTCCCTAAACCCGAAACGGCGGATCGGCGCCAGTTTGCGCCTGCCGCTGGAGGTGCATGGGCTGGTCCAAGGCCGTGCCGAGCGAAAGCAACGGATTGCCGATCTGCTCGAGGAAGTCGGGCTGGAAGCCGGCCACGCCGACCGGGCGCCCAGCACCCTGTCCGGCGGCCAGCGCCAGCGCGTGGCCATCGCACGGGCGCTCGCCTGCGAGCCCGACCTGATCGTACTGGACGAGCCGACCTCGGCGCTGGATGTGCTGGTCCAGGCCCGCGTGCTGCGCTTGCTGGCCGACCTCCGGCAAAAGCGGGGTCTCACTTACCTGTTCATCACCCACGATCTGGCCGTGGTGCGCAATCTGGCCGACCGGGTCTCGGTCTTCGAGCAAGGAAGGCTGGTCGAAAGCGGTGGTGTCGCCGAGATCTTCGCCAATCCACAGCATCCCTACACCGCCCGGCTGATCGCCTCGATCCCGGTGGTGACCGACGACGAGGCGGCGGTGCGCGCCGTCGCCTCCCAACGCGCCGACACGATGGAGAGCGCCGCATGAATCTTTGGAGAACCGATGTCTAAAGTCATTCGCGTCGCGACGGATGTCGGCGGCACCTTTACCGACCTCGTCAGCTTCGAGACCGACAGCGAGACGGGCGAGGCCAGCGTCGTCACCGCAAAATCCGACACCACGCCGCCGGACTTCGAAGCGGGCGTATTGAATGTGCTGGAGAAGGGCGGCGTCGATCCGGCGGCCGTCGATTTTCTGGCCCATGGCACCACCGTCGTCATCAACGCGCTGACCGAGCGCAAGGGCGTGAAGGTCGGGCTGATCGCGACTGAAGGCTTTCGCGATACGCTGGAGATCGCCCGCGGCAACCGGCCGGATTTCTTCAATCTGCACTATGTGAAGCCGCCGCCCTTCGTGCCGCGCTATCTGCGCCGCGAGTTGCCTGGGCGCATCAGCTACAAGGGCGCTGAGATGCGGCCACTGGACCTTGGCCCCCTGCCCGGCATCCTGGAGGATTTCAAGGCGGAAGGCGTCGAGGCCGTCGCGATCTGCTTTCTTCATTCCTACGCCGACCCCTCGCACGAACAGCGCACGGTGGAGAAGGTCCGCGAGCTGTGGCCGGAGGTTTCGGTGGTCTCTTCCCACCAGATCACCCGCGAATGGCGAGAGTATGAGCGGAGCAATACGGCCGTGTTGTCCGCCTATGTCCAGCCGACCGCCGAGCGGTATTTGCGGCGGCTACATGATGGCTTGGAGGCGAAGGGCTCCAACCGGAGCCCGTACATCATGCAGTCCAATTGCGGTGTCGACTCGCTGGACGCGGTGGCGCGCATTCCGATCACCATGGTCGAATCCGGGCCGGCCTCCGGCATCTGGGGCGCGGCCGAGCTGGGCAAATTGATCGGCGAGACCAATGTGCTGGCGCTCGATATCGGCGGCACCACGGCCAAATGCTCGCTGATCGAAAACGGTCAGGTGAAGATCATGACCGACTATTGGATCGAGCGGGACCGAAAATCCGCCGGCTATCCGATCATGGTGCCGGTGGTCGATCTGGTGGAAATCGGCAATGGCGGCGGTTCGATCGCCTGGGTCGACGATTTCGGCAAACTGCATGTCGGCCCGCAATCGGCCGGCGCTTTGCCTGGCCCGGCGGCCTATGGCAAGGGCGGAACCGAGGCGACGACGACGGATGCCAATCTCTGGCTCGGCCGGATCAACCGCGACTATTTCTGCGGCGGCGAAGTCGAGGCCAATATGGGTGCCGTGGAGACCGCCATCGGCGCGGTTGCGGAAAAGCTGGAGGTCGACAAAGACAACGCCGCGCGCGGCATCGTACGCATCGCCAACAACAATATGGTCAACGCGCTGAAGCTGGTGTCGTTGAACCGGGGCTTTGATCCGCGCGACTTCACGCTTGTGGCGTTCGGCGGCGGTGGCGGGATGCATGCCGCGGCTCTGGCGGCCGAGTTGGGCGTGAAGAAGGTGGTGATCCCGGCCAATGCGGCCGTCTTTTCGGCCTGGGGCATGATGATGTCGGACCTGCGCCGCGACTATTTCGTCACCCGCCTGGCCGATCTGGCGGAAGGCGCGGCCGACGGGATCGAGGCGCTGTTCGCGGAAACCGAAAGCCAGGCGCGCGCCCAGTTCGCCGCGGAAGGCATAGATGGTGACCGGGTGCGGTTCCTGCGCTACGGAAAGTTCCGCTATCAGAATCAGGAGCACACGACCGAAGTGTTGCTGGACGGCGCCGTGACGGACGATAACCTCGCCAAGATCGAAGCCGACTTTCACGAGACCTACGAGCGCGAATACACCTATCGGCTGGACGCGCCGGTCGAGATGGTCGGCATCCATCTGGTCGCCTCCGCCGAGGTCGGCAAGCTGTCGATGACCAGCCATGAGATCGGCGACAGCGATCCAGCGCCGGCCTTGAAGGGCAGGCGGCAAGTCGACTATGCGCTGGAAGGCGTGCACGAGGCGGCGATCTATGACGGCACCAAGCTGAAACCCGGCATGGCGTTCGACGGACCGGCGATCGTGGAGGACCCCGGCTCCACCGTGGTCGTCAACCCGCTGAACAAGGCCAGCATCGACGGCTACGGCAATATCCACATCCAACTCGGCCCCTGACGAGAAGATAATGAGCGCGCTTACCAACGATCCGATCACGCAGGAAATCATCCAGAATTCCTTGCAAGCGGCCGCCGACGAAATGTTCGCCGCCATGCGCAAAACCTCTATGAGCTCGATCATCTATGAGGTGCTGGACATGGGCACCGGCATTTTGGATGCGCGTGGCGATCTCGCCTGCTCCGGCGCCGGCATCCCCGCCTTCATCGGCGTCTTGGACAAGGCCGTGAAGGTGATCGTGAAGAAGTTCGACAAACCGGGCGATGTCGAGCCCGGCGACGTCTTTGCCACCAACGATCCCTATTATGGCGGCGTCACGCATCTCAACGACATTGTCGTCATCATGCCGGTGTTTGCCGAAGGACGCATCATCGCCTGGACCGCCAATATTGCCCACAACTCGGATGTCGGCGGCATGGCGCCCGGCTCGCTGACCGGCGAGGCGACCGAGATCTTCCAGGAAGGGCTGCGCCTGCCAGCGGTCAAGATGATCTCCAAGGGCGAGCCGATCGCCTCGGTCATGGAGATCATCAAGGTCAACTCCCGCATGCCCGATGTGCTGGAGGGCGATGTCTGGGCCGCCATCGCCTCGGTGCGCGTCGGCGCCAGGCGCATTGAGGACATGGCCGAGAAATACGGCGTCGCGACCTTCGAGGCTGCCATGGCCGCCTTCATGGATTATGGCGAGGACTGTTCCCGCGCCGAGCTCGCCAAGCTGCCGCACGGCACTTACGAGCTGTCCGAAGAACAGGATGACGGCAGCATCTTCAATGCCAAGATCACCATCTCACCCGACGAGTTCGTAGTCGATTTGCGCAACAATCCGGACCAGGCGACCAACCCAATCAACACCAGCCGCGACGGCGTCATGGTCGTCGCCCAGATGATCTTTAAGTCGATCACCGACCCGGATTCGCCCTGCAACGAAGGCTCGTTCCGGCCGATCACGCTGCTGACCCGTGAGGCGACGGTGTTTCACGCCAAGGAACCGGCACCAATCGGCTTCTATTACGAGATCGAGCTGCGGGTTTACGATTTGCTATGGCGCTGCCTGTCGCAATGCATGCCCGAGCGCCTCGGCTCCGGACATTTCGCCTCAATCTGCGGCACCTTTATCGGCGGTATCCACCCGGATACCGGCCGGCAATATACAATCATCGAACCGCAACTGGGCGGCTGGGGCGGCAATTCGCAAGGGGACGGCAACACGGCCATCTTCTGCGGCTTTCATGGCGAAACCTACAACTGCCCAGCCGAGATCAACGAGGCGCGCAACGGCCTGACCATCGACCAGATGGCGCTGAACACCGAGCCGGGCGGCGAGGGCAAGCATATCGGTGGGCGCGGCATCGTGATGGATTATCGCATCCGGTCCGAAGGCGGCTTCCTGACCGCCGGCTACACGCGCTGCAAATATCCGGCCTGGGCGCTGGATGGCGGCAATGTCGGTTCGCCCAACTACATCAACGTGATCCGCGCCGAGGACGGCTCGGTCGAACATCACGCCTTCGTCTCGGGCCTCACCACCCATCGCGACGACGTCATCCGCATCGTCACGGGCAATGGCGGCGGCATGGGCGACCCGAAGGAGCGCGACCGGGAGGCCATCAAGGCCGACATCAAGAACGGCTTTATCACCAAGGAACGTGCGGAGGAGGTTTACGGACCGCTCGATGGTTCATAAGACAGGAGGGAACGGTATGACGACGCCCTTGAAGGTGATGTATCTGAGCCCTGTGGGCTCGGCCACCGACAATCCGATTTTTGCCGACATGGTGCGCGAGCACCGGCTGCCGGGGACGGAGGTGCATCTGACCTCGCTGCCTTCGGATGATGGCGCCTTCACCCATATCGAATACCGCGCCTACGAGGCCATCGTGACGCGCGGGATCATACGGGCGACGCGGGCGGCGGCGCGCGAAGGCTTCGACGCGCTGGCCATCGGCTGCTTTTACGACACGGCGCTGCACGACGCGCGCGAGATTTCCGGCGAGATGATCGTGACCGCGCCGTGCGTGGCCTCGGTCGAGATCGCAACCAGCCTTGCCAACCGGTTCGGGATCATCGTCGGGCGACGCAAATGGGTCGACCAGATGCACGCCACCGTGCGCGATATAGGCCAGGAGAGCCGCCTTGCCGGCTTCTACCATGTCGGTCTCGGCGTCAACGATTTTCAGACCGACCATGACCGGACCAACCGGCTGCTGGTCGAGGCCGGGCGCAAGGCGGTCGAAGAGGATTATGCCGAGGCGCTGATCTTGGGCTGTACCCTGGAGATCGGCTTTTACAAGGAAATCGAGCGGGAGCTGGGCGTGCCGGTGATCGACCCGTCGATCGCGGTCTTCAAACGCGCCGAATATGCCGCGCTGCTGAAGCGCCAATGCGGGTGGATCCCGAGCCGCAAATGGTCCTGCGAGGCGCCGCCGGAGGAGGAGATCGCTCGCTTTGGTGGCTTCGACGACGGCGAGGCGTTCGGCGACCGGATCGTCGTACCCGCCGACGAACCCGCCAGCCCCCAAGTCGCCGCCCAGTGAGCCAGCCGATCGACCCGTTTGCCGCCTCGGTTATCCAGTCGAGCTTGCTGGCCGCCAGCGACGAGATGTTCGCCGTCCTGAAAAAGACGGCAATGAGCCCGATCATCTACGAGGTCCTGGACGCCGGCACGGCCATCACGCTGGCCAACGGCGATCTGGCGGCGTCGGGTTGCGGCATCCCGAGCTTCATCAGCGTGCTCGACAAGGCCGTAAAGCGCATTCTGGAGGTGCAGGGCGGACCGGGGGCGATCAAACCGGGCGATCTGTTCGTCACCAACGATCCCTATTATGGCGGCGTCACCCATCTCAACGACGTCGTGCTGGCCCTGCCCGTATTTGCCGGGGGTCAGCTGGTGGCCTGGACCGCCAACATCGCCCATTGGAACGATGTCAGCGGCCGCACGCGTGGCTCCATGTCCACGGACGCCAAAGAGATCTGGCAGGAAGGGCTGCGGCTGCCCGCCGTGCGCCTGTTCGAAGGCGGCATGGTCTTGGAGTCGGTGCTGGACATCATCATGACCAACAGCCGCCTGCCCGACTTTGTCGAAGGCGATCTTTGGGCCGGCGTCGCGGCCGCGCGTGCCGGCGAGCGGGAGATCTTGAAGCTGGTCGACAAGTACGGCGTCGAGACCTTCATCGCCGCCCTCAACGACCATTTGGATGTCGGCGAGCAAACCACACTGGCGGGCCTGCGCGCCCTGCCCCATGGCCGGTTCGAGGTCGAGGAACCTCAAGACAATGGTGAGCTCTGGCGGGCGGCGATCGAGATCGGCCCCGACAGTTTCACGGTCGATGTGCGTGACAATCCGGACCAGTCGGAAGGCCCATACAACACCAGCCGCGACGGTGCCGTAATCGCGGCCCAAATGATCCTGCAATCAATCACCGCGCCGCACGGGCGGATGAATGGCGGCTCCGTCCGCCCAGTCACCGTGTTGACGCGGCCGGGCAGCCGGTTCCACGCGCTCGAGCCCGCGCCGCACGGCTTTTACTTCGAAACCCGCATCCGCCTGCACGATCTGTTCTGCCGCTGCCTGGCCCCGCACCTGCCAGACCGTCTGGCGGCCGGCGGCTTCGCCTCGATCTGCGGCACGGTGATCTCCGGCCGCCATCCGGACACCGGCCGCCCCTTCACCATGGTCGAACCGGAAATCGGCGGCTGGGGCGCGACGCGCGACCGCGACGGCACGACGGCCATGTTCTCCAACGTCCATGGCGAGACGTTCAACTGTCCCGCTGAAATCACCGAGGCACGCTATGGGCTTGAGGTCGCACAGCACAGCCTTAACACCGAGCCCGGCGGCAACGGCAAATGGCGCGGCGGACGGGGCATCGTCGTCGACTACAAGGTCCGCACCAACGGTACCGCCCTCACCTGCGGCTATTCACGGGCCGTGGTCCCGCCGTGGGGCATGGATGGCGGAGAGCCAGGCACACCAAACCGGGTCGAGGTAATGCGCAAAAATGGTGGCGGTCAGGAGCGCTACGCCATCGCATCGGACATCGCCCTGAACGCAGGCGACACGGTGCGGATCACGACCGGCCAAGGCGGCGGGTATGGGCCACCCAATCTTCGGAACGAATCCGTGGCCGAAGCCGATCAGCGCGACGGCTTATAAGCACGCCCATACAAAAAAGCGGCCGGTCAAGAGGGGAGAAGACCGGCCGCCGAGTTTAGTGGGTGTGGCGATGTCACCAGCTAAGGCGCAATCCGCCGCTGGCTTGGACGCCCTGAATGCCGCCGTCGAAGGGCACGCGGTAGTCGACCTCCGCATAGAGAGCCAAGCCCTCGGAGATGCCTACCGTGCCGCCCATGCCGAGCGACGCGGACGTGTTACGGAGGGTCTGATTGATCGGCGTGTCGCCTGCGGCCGCGCTGACGATCACCTCGTTTTCGCCCAGGAAGTCGTGATGCAGGTTGGCCTCGCCATAAAGGGCGATGGGCGTTGAGCCGGCGGCAAACGTCGCCTCCACCGCCGCGCCGAGGCGTCCCTCCAAACTGTCGCCATTGGAGAGGTTGACCGACCGCCCGTCCGGGTCGGTGAACTCATCCACATCGACCGTCTGCCACGTCAATTGCGCCTGCGGCACGACAGAGAACGTGTCGCTGAGCGCAAAGCGCCAGCCGGCCTCGCCCGAGGCCGCCATGCCGGAACCGGTGGTGCCGGCCGACTGAAAGCGGCTCGCCGTCGACATATCGATATCGTAGACATTGTATTGGAAGACGCTGTCGAGATAGAAGCCGCCGGCGCCGAACCAGGTCGCGGTGATGCCGCCGCCATAGACATCGGCATTGGCGCTGCCCCGCGCGTCGCCATCGACATCGGCAACGTCCAGCGAACTGGTGCCCGCATGGCCGACCACGCCGGCCAGCAGGCGCCCGCCGGAACCGCGCCAGACCTCGAAATCAGCGCCGCCTTGGGCGACGCCGGTGGTCTGCTCAAACGAACCGCCCGTGGTGCTGTTCAAATCACCATCGCTTTCAAGCGACTGGCCCACACCACGCAACCAAACCCCAGCCAGGATCGAGCCATCGCCGCTGCCTGCTGCCCCAGCACCGACGCCGACGCGGTCTGCCAGTGTGCCAACAGCGGCCGAGCCGATCGTTTGCAAGGCCCCCGGCAGGCTTTCATAGACGAAAACCTGATCGAGGAAGTCCGATTGCAGATACCAGTTCTGGCCATCGGCCTGGACCAGATCGTACTCGTAGACGCCGGCAAGCAACTCGTCGGAAAGCACGAAGTCGCCATAGGAGCCGCCACCGACGCTGACCAGCAGGATGCCGTCGTCGGCCCCGCTTCCGGTCAGGCCGCCAAGCCCGCCCTGGTTGGTCACCGTCACGACAGTCGTGCCCGAGGTAGAGCCGCCGACATCCAACCGGTCGGCGATCACGTCATCCGTGGCATCGTTGAGATGAGCATCCATGTTCAATGCCCCGTCGCCGACATAGTTGCCAGTGACCTCAAGCCTGTCATCCAGATGAGAGTTGGCGCTGAGATCAATCAACCCCCTGTTTTCGAGGCGACCTTGGACGGTCACGTCGTTCTCGATTTCGAGCGCCGATTGCTGGCCGACATAGAGGTTAAGATCAGGGCCACCCTTCGATGTCATCAGCGTGCCGCCATTCAACCTTAGCGTCGCTTCTTCAACGACATAGATCTCGTTGAACTCACGTATCCGATCGGCGCCGACTTCGCCCTGCCAGTCGACAAAAGCCAGCGTATCGTTGCCGACGTCAATGCCGTTATTGCGGTCGCCCGCAAGGTTTCCCGAACCGTTGCCAAGATTGCCAAAGTCAAATGCCTCGCCGACGACAACCAAGTCGTCGCCACCGCCGCCGAAAGCAGACCCACCGATCGTACCGCCCCCCAGGACGACGAAGTCCTTGCCAGTGCCGGCATGGACATTGCCGCCGATGGTAGCGTCGATAATGATGATCTCATCGTTGTCACTGCCGCCAGATACATCTGCGCCGATCACACCCCCGAAAAGCACGATTTCGTCCTCTCCGGCACTCCCCAAGACATCGTCGCCAATGACGCCGCCATAAATCTCGATGTCATCGTTGCCGCTGCCCCCATCCACATCGTCGCCGATCTCGCCGCCGATGATCACGATGTCGTCCGCGTCGCCACCCCCGACAACATTGCCTGAAATGACCCCGCCAGAGATGGCGATGTCGTCCGCGCCGCCACCGCCCAAGACGCTTGAGCCGACCACCCCGTCGCGTATGAGGATATCGTCGTCGCCAATACCGCCGTTCACAGCCCCGCCGATATGGCCACTGTTGAGGATGATCACGTCAGCGCCGGACTCGCCCCCGATACTGCCGTCGACATAGCCACCGGACATGCGGATCGTGTCCTGTCCAATTCCGCCTAGGACTTGACCGCTGACGGTGCCGCTGCGCAGGTCTATGAAGTCCCGGCCGTCGCCGCCGGAGATGCTGAGCTGAACCAGGGCTTCCTCATCCAGGCGGATCGTGTCGTCACCGCCCTGTCCGTCGACGGACCCCACGGTGCCGCCGAAAATGCGGATGAGATCGTTGCCGTGCACGCCGTCGGAAGTGTCGTCGCCCATCACGGTGTCGACGACGGCATTGTCCAACGTGATGGTATCGTTGCCGAGGCCGCCCTCGATCAATGGCACTTGGCCATCGTCCACGAAGATAACGTCATCGCCGTTCTCGCCATCGATCTTGGTGAGGACCGCGCCGTCGAGAAGGCTGATGGCATCGTTGCCGCTGCCGCCCAAAACCTCCGTGGTTTGACCGCCGATAATGCCGACGGTATCCGCGCCGGAGCCCGCATTGATGACATCCAAGATCGCGCCCTTGGTGGCGATCGTGTCCGCACCGTCCATGCCGTGGACATCGCCGCCACTCAGCTTGCCCGGGGTGCATGTGATGACGTCGGCATTGTCGGTGCCGTCCCAGCCGCCGTCGGGCGCGGAAACGCCATTGTTGCCGACACAGCCTTGGGCATGCGCCGTTTGAGTGCCGAGCCCGGTGCCGGTGAGAATGGATAGCGCCAACGCACTGGTGCCGGCCAATAGAAATGAAATCTTGCGGTCTGTCATATCCCGCCTCCCTTAAAAGTGGACCGTCTGGCGACGGATCGGTGCCAAGGGGATCGGAGTGCCCTCGACGCCGCATTGATCTAAGGGGACGATTTGTCCGCCCGATTTCCGAAACAGCGATTTTTGGTTTCAATTGTTTCGGGCCGGTAACGGCCAGAGCATTCCGATGTCGGTCTCGAGGTTCGAGGCAACACCGCGGCTCGACAGCAGGGTTAGCCTGTCGGGAGATCGGTTGTCTCAAGACTACGGTCAAGAACCCTATGCGGCTGCCAGTTCCTGCGAACCTGTCAAACGGAGGCGGAACAGTATTGACGTTCTCAACCAGTGATACCGACGACGGCCCATTTGAGCAGAGCGCATCCAAAAGGAGATTGAGCCGAAACAATTGAAACCAAGTTTCCGCTGCCAAGACATCTCTTGGAAACAAGGCGACGCCAGGATCCGCACGTCCACAGGGTGACCATGGGTCGCCCTACCGGCATCGAGCCGGATCCAACACAGAGATAGGAGCGATCGTCATGTCTGTTCGAAACTTGAGCATTGTCTGTTTGGTCTCGACCCTGATGAGCCTGTCAGTCTTCCATCAGTCCGCTTTGGCCGCTGGTGACAGTGAAGATGGACAGGTCGAGAGAGATACAGTTGCCTGCGCCGCAGAAGGCGGGATCGTCAGCTTTGATGGGGATATTTCTTCCTGTTGCTTCAGCGACGGCTGTTACATCTGCGATGCGATCGGAAACAATTGCGAATTCGATGCCCCCTATGGCGGACCCTATGTAGAAACCGAGTTCGATTTCGGTGCCATCTTTGGAACCCGGCCGTCCGGCACGGTTTCAAGCCATCAAACGACGGGAACGTTTCAGACCATCCTTCCCACACGCTAGCAGGCAGCGCGGCCAAGGCATCTCGCGCTTGGCCGCGCCCATCGAGAAGCGGTAGAAGCCTCTCAACTGGGCCAGACGAGTTCTTAACGATGGTCATTCGCGAAGCGACACTTACTGACGCGCACGCGCTATCGGCGCTCGCTTACGAAACCTATTCGGCTGCCTTCGGTGCGTCGATGAGCCCGGCAGACCTGCAGACCCAGCTTCGTCAAACGCGGTCGCCGGCCGCCTTCGCCAAGGCGCTTGCCACCGATACCATTCTCGTCGCCATCATCGATGACGCGATAGTGGGCTACGTTCAGCTTTGCGACCGGACACTCGCGCGTGACGATGCGCTCCCCGGGGACCAGCAAGTAGACGCTCTTTACGTGCGACCCGATCTGCAAGCAAAGGGGATCGGCGGCGAGCTATTGGGGGCCGCCTTGGCCCACCGCCGCGCGCAGGGCGCAATCCATATCTGCCTGGACGTTTGGGAGGAGAACCGACGCGCCATCTCGCTATATGAGCGGTTCGGTTTCAAACCCGCCGGCACCCACCCCGTTACGGTCGATGGGCGCGTGATTGGAGAGGATCTGATCATGGTCCGGACATTGCGACCTGACACGACCGGCGACATATGAGCAGTTGATGGCTGGGCTTAATGCCAGCTAACTGGGCCATTATGCCGTTTACCGGAGACCGAATCCTTGCGCCCCCACAAGATCGAGCCCTCGCCACGCCAATACCCTGCTTTCGTCACGCTGCTGCGTCGGGGCGACAGGAGAGAGGCGGCGGCGCCGACGAAAACCACGTTCGACGACATCGAAAGCTGGCTGTTCGGCGATGCAGCGCGCGAGGACGAGTTGCTGCCGCTCATAGAATCCATGATCTGGCGATTGGTCGCTGCCGGCCTGCCGCTAGACAGGGCCAGCTTCCACGTCGGCACGCTGCATCCTCAATTGTTGGGCTTTGCCTGGAATTGGAACAGCGCCGACGGGCTGTGCGACGAGGTGCGGGTCGCCGAAGGCTCGCTGCAAACGGACGCCTACCTGCGCAACCCCCTACACCGGGTGATCGACCATGGCGAGGTAGTGGTGATCGACACGGCAGAAGAGGGCGCACGCGAGCGATTTCGTGTGGTCGGCGACCTGATCGATGCAGGTATAAGACACTATGTGGCCATGCCGCTGGGCGCTGCCGGCACCTATCACAACGCGATCACCCTGGCCACAAAGGACGCGGGCGGGTTTTCAAGGGATCAACGGGCCGGGCTCGACCGCGTGCTGCCGATCTTCGCGCTGCACGTTCAACGGCACATCGCGCTGCGCATCGCGGCCAATGTGCTGGACATCTATCTCGGCGAGGCGGCCGGCGGCAAGGTGCTGGAGGGCACGATCGCGCGTGGCTCCGGCGAGGCCATTCGCGCCGTGATCTGGGCCTCGGACCTGCGCGGCTTCACCGATCTGGCGGACCGGCTGTCTGGGCCGGAGATGACGGCCCTGCTGAATGAATATTTCGGCGCGCTGGCCGGCGCGGTCGTGGCCCATGGCGGCGAAGTACTGAAATTCATCGGCGACGGGATGCTGGCCGTGTTTCCATTTTCGACCGAGGTCGAGGCCGTGGACGCCTCGCGAAACGCCTTGGCGGCGGCCGAACAGGCGCTGGCCGGGCTGGCGGCGATCAACGAGACGCCGCCCGAGGCGCTTGCCGGCATCGAAGGCTGGCAGCCGCTGCGCTCGGGCATCGCCTTGCATGAGGGCGAGGTGTTCTTCGGCAATGTCGGCGCACCGGAACGGCTCGACTTCACCGTCATCGGCCGCGCCGTCAACGCCACGGCACGGGTCGAGGCGCTGAGCAAACAGCTTGGTCGCTCTGTTCTTGTTACCGCGCCCGTGGCGGGCCGTATCGACCGTCCGTTCGACGATCTGGGCCGGCACGAATTGCGCGGCCTTGCCGAACCGATGGGCATCTTCGGCCCCGCCGAAAACGGCGCTTGACCCTCACGCAACGTCAGGCCCTATCACGCCGCCTCATTTAGGAGGGACGGCGATGGCGCAGTACACGGTGAAGCAGGTGGCGCAGATGTCGGGCGTGTCCGTCCGCACGCTGCATCACTATCACGCATTAGGGCTTCTGACGCCGGCTCAGATTGGCGAGAACCGCTATCGCTATTACGGCGAGAAGGAGCTGCTGCGCCTGCAGCAGATCCTTTTCTATCGGGAGTTCGGCATGCCTTTGAGTGAGATTGCCGCCTTTCTCGACCGGCCGGACTTCGACCAGGTCGCCGCGCTAAAGGACCATCGCGACCGGCTGGCCGATGACGCCAAGCGCACTCGCCGCCTCATTAGGACGATCGACGAGACGATCGCCCATCTGAAAGGAGCAGGCGCCATGAAGCACGCCGCTTTGTACAAGGGATTTTCGGCCGAAAAGCAGGCCGAGTACGAGGACTGGCTGGTCGCCTCCTACGGCGACGATATAGCCGCGAAGATCGAGGATACGCGCGCCTATCGCACAGGCTGGACCGACAAGGACCACCACGACGCGATGGCGGAACTCGCGGCGCTGGAGACCGAACTAGCCGAGCGGATGGCAAAAGGCGTGGCGCCGCAATCGTCCGATCTTGACCCCCTGCTCGACCGGCACCGGGCGTGGGTCGCCAAGATGTGGGGACGGGACTGCGCGCCGGCTTCCTATGGCGGGTTGGCGGATCTCTATCTGGCCCATCCGGATTTCACCGCACGCTATGAGGCAATAGCGGCCGGGTTCACGCAGTTCTTGACGACGGCAATGAAGGCCTACGCCGCGCGTCGGTGAGGGAGCCAGCGAGGTTCGAACCTGACCCGGTCTACCGCACCCGTTCGATGACCGAGGTGCCGGCGACGGCGTGCGGGCCGCTTTCGACATAGCGGAGTTCGATATGGTCGTCGTCCAGTACGGCGCCGAACCAATAACCATTGTCGGGCGTGTCGGCTATGATGAAACTTCTGCCGTCGCCCCCAAATACGCCGAGCAGCATTTCCTCGGCCATATGGGTCTCGGTTTCGCCGTCATCCAGCCGTGTGCCTTCGGGATGGTGCCAGCGATAAAGGCCGCGAAACAGCGCCCCATCCTGCATCTCAATCACCACCTCGTTCCTGGGCATATCAGTGAGGCTGAGCAAAGCCCCTTCACGGGTAATAATCTGCCCCGATGTCGGGACCCAGACGCCGGTGATGTCGGGGATCGTGTCTTGGGCGATCGCGGCACCCGACATAGCCATGAAAGCGAAGAAGGTCAGCATAAGTCTTTTCATAGGTCCTACTACTCGGCTGTTAGTCCTCGTCGGCCATTCGGTCGCGCGCGTTCATGGCACGAAGTCGCGAGGCCATGATGCGCATGACCTGCAGCGCGAAAAAGGGCGTTTCTTGAACCATGTATTGAAAGCGTCGCGCGTCAAGCGGCACGGCGGTGCAGTCGGTCTCGGCAACCGCCGTGGCACTGCGCGGGGCCGGATCGGCCAGCGCCATCTCACCGAAGATGCCGCCATCGCCGACCGTTTCCAGGGTCCTGTTGCCGTGGCTGAGCCGAACCTTGCCGGAGATCAGCACGTACATTTGATCGCCACGATCGCCTTCCTTAAAGATCACGGAGCCTGCGGGGAATTGCTGGCTCTCGGTGGTGGCCGGCACGATGGAAGCGAAATTGACTGGGCTGTCGCTGGGCATAGGAGCGGTCTTTGCGAATCTGCGGACGGGACTTCGCCGATTTAAGACAAACGCCCCTCGCCCGCCAACCCTAACAGATCAAAGCACCGCGACGTCGATCAACCCGTCGCGGGCCGAAACCAGTATCGCTACAACAGCAGATCGATCTGGAGATCGTAGTCCGTTTCGGCGCTACCCCACGGGTCGACTTTGACGACGTACTCCACGCCGGCCTGCAGATCGTAGGTCAGCGACTTGTCGCCCGTGTTGTTAGCGCCGGTGTTGGCGACCTGGCTGCCATTCTCATAGAACCTGGTATAGGCGCTTTGCGAGAGGCCGGTCAGTTCGATGGTCGCCGTTCCCGTAGCGGGGGCGACGAATTTGAAATAGTCGTTGCTGTCACCGCCAAAGCCTACGGACCCGACGATATTCGCGTCGCCATTGCCGTTAAGAGAAATGCTTGTGGCCGCGCCTAGGGTATTGCCGGCATCGCCGACACCGATGCCGTTGACCACATCCCCGCCGGATGGGGGTGGTGGTGCCCCGCCGACGGGCGTGTTGATGGCAAGATCGTAATCCGTTTCGGCACTGCCCCAGGGATCGACCTTGATGACGTAGATCGAACCTTCGGTCAGATCGTAGGTCAGTGTCTTGTCGTTGGCGTTATCGGCGCCGGTGCTGGCCACCTGACTGCCATTCTCAAAGAGCCTGGTATAGGCGCTGTCGGACATGCCGGTGAGCGCGAAGGAGGCGCTGCCCGAGCCCACGGCGACGAATTCGAAATAGTCGTTCGTGTCGTCGCCGAAGCCCACGGACCCGTCGATGACCGCGTCGCCATCGCTGTCCAAAGCGATCGCCGTGGCCGCGCCCAGCGTGTTGCCCCCGTCGCCGATATCCGCTCCGTTCACCACATCGTTGCCCGTGGCGGGCGGCGGCGGCGGAGACGTCTCGATCACCAACTCGCTCGACGTCGCATCGATGCCGACATTGCCGGCGAAATCGGTGGCCCTGGCCTCAACATTATAGGTGCCCGGCGCTAGTACAGCCGCCCAGACGAGCGACCAGGTACCGTTGCCACTGTTCGTCGCCTGCGCGGTCTGGCCATTGACTGTGACCGAAACGGTGGCGTCGGGGTCGTTGACCGTGCCCGAGAGCGCCGGGGTTCCGTCGGTCGTCGTCAAACTGTCGACCGTAACGGACGGTGCTGTCCGATCGACCGTAAATCCGAACCCGCTGGAGACGTCGCCCTCGCGGCCGGGCTCCACAACGCGGGCCGTCCAGGTATGGGCACCCTCGCCCACCGACCCATCGATGAAACTCCAGGACTGCCCGTTGACCGTCGCGGTGCCGACTGCGGCGCCATCGCGATAGATCGTGACCGACTGGCCAGAACCCAGCGAGGCGCTGAGCGAACCGGAAAGGGTCGGGGAATTGTCGTCCGTGACCCCGCCCTGCGCGATCGTGCCCGTGGTCGAACCTGCATTGTCGGCCGCCTGATCGACCGTCACCGTCGGCAGCGGCGCCGGGCCGCCACCGCCTGCCGGCGTATCGATGGCAAGCCTATAGTCTGTTTCGGCGCTGCCCCAAGGATCGACCTTCACAACGTACTCGGCGCCCGCGACCAGGTCGAAGGTCAGCGTCTTGTCGTTGGCATTGTTGGCGCCGGTGCTGGCCACCTGGTTGCCATTCTCATAAAGGCGCGTGTAGGCGCTTTGCGACATGCCGGTCAGCACGAAGGAGGCAGAGCCCGACTGGGCGGCGACGAACTTGAAATAGTCGTTGGTGTCATTGTCGAAACCGACCGAGCCATTGATGGTTGCGTTGCCGTCGCTGTCGAGCGCTATGTCCGTGGCCGCGCCCAGCGTGTTGCCGGCATCGCCAAGACCGGCGCCATCGACCACATCATCGCCGTCCGGTGGAGGCGGCGGAGGCGGGGGTGGACCGCCGCCGCCTGTCGCACCGGCCGCCGCTTCGCTGAAACTCACGGTTTGGTCGGCAAAGGAGAGCCATTCGACCGTGTTTTCGACCAGGTCGATGGTCGCCTGCGCACTAACATGGACGACCTCCAGGAAGCTGCCGGCGACCTGAAACGAATAGTCGGCGAAATCGAAACCGAAGGTCGCG
>JBCCER010000094.1:0-16738 GCA_039030175.1 Pseudomonadota bacterium | reverse complement strand
GAAGCCGATCAGGTTCGTATCCTGTCCGGCACGTTCGAGGGCAGAACAACCGGCACGCCGGTTAGTTTGATGATCGAGAACACCGACCAGCGCTCAAAAGACTATTCCGAGATCGCCCGCAAATTCCGGCCGGGGCACGCAGATTATACCTATTGGAAGAAGTACGGCATTCGCGACTATCGCGGCGGCGGTCGCTCGTCGGCCCGCGAAACGGCGGCAAGGGTCGCCGTAGGCGCCATCGCCCGCAAAGTGCTTGGCGACGACATCACAGTGCGAGGCGCACTGGTGCAGATGGGGCCTCATTGCGTCAACCCGGAAAATTGGGATTGGGATCTGGTCGACACCAATCCGTTCTTCTGCCCCGACGCCAAGGCGGCCGAGGAGTGGGCTGAGTATCTGGACGGAATTCGCAAGGCTGGGTCCAGCATCGGTGCCGTGATCGAGGTTCGCGCCAAAGGCGTACCGGTCGGGCTCGGCGAGCCCATCTACGACAAGTTGGACAGCGACTTGGCCCGCGCCATGATGACCATCAATGCTGTCAAAGGGGTCGAGATCGGGGACGGGTTTGCGGCAGCCGTCTTACCCGGCGAAGACAATGCCGACGAGATGCGCGCCGGCAACGAGGGGCCTCGTTTCCTGTCGAACCACGCTGGGGGCATTCTTGGGGGCATTTCGACAGGCCAGGAGATTGTGGTTCGGTTCGCGGTCAAGCCGACCAGCTCGATCCTGACGCCGCGCAAAACCATCGATATCGACGGGCAGGAGACCGACATCGTCACCAAGGGGCGGCACGACCCCTGCGTCGGTATTCGCGCTGTACCGATCGGCGAAGCGATGATGGCCATCGTCTTGGCCGATCATCTGATGCGTCAGCGCGCCCTGTCCGCCTCCTCGGCGTCATAGATCCCGCCGATCAGGAACTCGCGGTTTCCTTCAGGACCGCGAATGGGGCTGTCGACCACGCCGAGAACAGACCAACCCGGCAGCCCGTCGAGCCATCGTCTCATCGAATCGCATACCTCTTCATGAAGCGCGGGGTCGCGCACGACGCCCCCCTTGCCGACACGATCCTTTCCCACTTCGAACTGCGGCTTGATCAGCGCCACAAGTCGCGCGCCCAGCACAGCGAATGTCAGCGGTCGCTCAAGCACCTTCGCCAAGCCGATAAAGCTGGCATCACAGACGATTAGATCGATCGGCTCGGGTATCTCTTCCGCTGTCAGTTGCCGCGCGTTGGCTCGCTCGAATACGACAACCCGCTCGTCATTGCGCAGTTTCCAGGCGAGTTGGCCATGGCCTACATCGACTGCGTAGACTCGCTTTGCGCCGCGTGTCAGCAAGACATCGGTAAAGCCGCCCGTCGAGGCACCCACGTCAAGACACACCAAGCCCGCCGGATCGATCGCGAACTCAGTCAGACCCTTGTCCAGCTTCAAACCGCCCCGGCTGACCCATGGGTGGTCTTGGCCTTTAACAGTTAGGGCCTGATCGGCGAGCACCGTCTCGCCCGGCTTAGCCAACCGGCGTGTACCGGCCAGGACCTGGCCGGCCATGATCAGCGCTTGGGCCTTAGTTCGACTTTCGGCTAGGCCGCGATCGACCAGCAGCTGATCGACGCGAACCTTGGCCGCCATGGGCTAGCGACTTACCAGGATCCGGTGTTGGGCATCGACGCCCATGGCTCCTGCGACGGCAGAGACTCGCCCTCTTGAAGCAACTCGATCGAGATACCGTCCGGCGTCCGCACGAACGCCATATGGCCATCGCGCGGCGGGCGGTTGATAGTGACGCCATTGTCCATCAGCTTTTGGCACAGGCCGTAAATGTCTTCGACGCGGTAGGCCAAATGGCCGAAGTTCCGGCCGCCCGAATACTCCTCGGGGTCCCAGTTGAGCGTCAGCTCGACCTTGGCATCTTCGTCGCCTGGCGCCGCCAGGAACACAAGCGTGAATCGACCCTTCTCATTCTCGTGCCGATGAGTCTCTCGCAGCCCCAAAAGCTCGAAAAAATCGATCGTTTTGTCCAGGTCGGTGACCCGGATCATGGTGTGCAGGTACTTGGGCATAGCAGACAAAACTCCAATGTAAGGCGTTGAAAACGAAACGGATTTGCGATCTGGTTGCGATCAGGCTCGAACCGGGACTTCGCCATGGTCGGCGACACCCAGCGCGGCTAACACCTCGGCGACCACGTGGCGACAGGAAAGGCCAGCGGCCTCATATTGAAGGGCCGGCTTGTCATGGTCGAGGAAGCGGTCTGGCAAGGTCATTGGGCGAACGATAAGGCCGCCGTCCAAGAGGCCTTGCTTGGCGAGCGAATGAAGGACGAAGGAGCCAAATCCGCCCACCGAGCCCTCTTCGATGGTGATCAGCAATTCGTGCTTAAGCGCCAGGCGCTTCACCAGTTCTTCGTCGAGCGGTTTAGCAAACCGTGCATCCGCTACCGTGGTGCTAAGCCCGCGTGCGGCCAACTCTTCGGCGGCATCAAGGCAAGTCTGCAAACGGCCGCCATAACTAAGCAAGGCGACTTTTGTGCCTTCTTTCACTATTCGTCCGCGCCCGATCTCGACGGTCTCACCGGACTCAGGCAAATCAACGCCAACCCCCTCGCCTCGTGGATAGCGGAAGGCTATCGGCCCGTCATCATAGGCGGCGGCCGTAGCGACCATGCGCATTAGATCGGCTTCGTCGCCTGCCGCCATCAAGACCATGCCCGGTACGCAACCGAGATAGGCCGTGTCGAAGGCACCCGCATGTGTCTGGCCGTCGGCGCCTACAAGACCTGCCCGATCGATGGCAAACCGAACCGGCAGCTTCTGGATCGCGACATCATGCACGATTTGATCGTAGGCTCGCTGCAGAAAGGTCGAATAGATTGCCGCGAATGGTCGGTAACCTTCGGTGGCGAGGCCTGCTGCGAATGTCACTGCGTGCTGCTCGGCAATGCCGACATCAAAGCAGCGGTCCGGAAATCGTTCGCCAAAGTGATTGAGACCGGTCCCAGATGGCATCGCCGCCGTGACCGCAACGATCTTTTCGTCGGCCTCCGCAGCGCGGATAAGGCCGTCAGCAAAAACGCGGGTGTAGGACGGGGCGTTAGCCTTGGCTTTGACCTGCGTCCCAGTGATCACATCGAACTTGGAGACGCCGTGATACTTATCGCTGGCATTTTCCGCGTGCGTATATCCCTTGCCTTTCTGGGTTACGCAATGGATCAGGATCGGCCCTTCCTTGGCCCGCTTAACGTTGCGAAGAACGGGGAGGAGGTGGTCGAGGTTGTGACCGTCTATCGGGCCGACATAGAAAAAGCCTAACTCCTCGAACAGGGTTCCGCCGGTAACCATGCCACGGGCGTACTCCTCGGCCCGGCGGGCAGCATTCTTGAACGGTCGCGGAAACTTTGCCGAGAGATCACGCATCAGTGAGCGGAGGCTGCGATACGTCCGCGACGAAATGAGTCGGGACAAATAGGCGCTCATCGCGCCGACCGGCGGAGCGATCGACATATCATTGTCGTTAAGAATGACGATCAAACGGCTGTCTTTTGAGCCGGCATTGTTCATGGCTTCATAGGCCATGCCCGCGCTCATGGCACCGTCACCGATCACGCAGATGACATTGTTTTCGCCCCCTGAGAGGTCGCGGGCCACGGCCATTCCCAAGCCAGCCGAGATCGAAGTGGAACTATGGGCAGCCCCAAAAGGATCGTAGGGGCTTTCCGACCGCTTGGTGAACCCTGACAGGCCGTTCCCCTGCCGCAAAGTCCGAATTCGGTCGCGGCGACCGGTGAGGATCTTGTGGGGGTAGGCCTGATGGCCGACATCCCAGATCAAGCGATCGTCAGGCGTATCAAAGACATAGTGAAGGGCAACGGTCAGTTCGACCACGCCAAGCCCCGCACCGAGATGCCCCCCCGTGACCGAAACCGCATCAATGGTTTCCGCGCGCAGTTCATCCGCCAGCTGACGCAGTTGATCCGGCTTCAGCGCGCGGAGAGCGCTGGGTTCGGCAATACCGTCAAGAAGGGGGGTGTCTACGACCATGGGGGATATCCGCTATCGTCTCAGCTTTGTTTGCCGGCTGGTCAATATCGTCGCTCAATAACAAATCGCGCCGTCTGTCGCAGGATATCAGCGCGTTCGTCCAACATTTCCAGGTGTTTGATCGCTTGATCGGCCAGCAGCGCAGCCTGTGCCCGCGCCCGTTCAACGCCAAGGATCGAAACGAATGTCGCCTTACCCGCATCCTGGTCCTTGCGGAGTGTCTTGCCGACAGTCTCGTCCCTGCCATCGACGTCGAGCAAATCGTCAGCAATCTGAAAAGCAAGCCCGAGATCATGGGCATAGGCGTGCAGCGCGTGGCGGCTCGTTCCCGTCGCCTTGGCCATGATGGCACCGGCTTCGCAGGCAAAGGCGAACAACTCGCCTGTTTTCAATCGCTGGAGACGGGTGATTGCGCCAATGTCGAAGCTCGACCGCTCAGCCAGCATATCCATCATCTGGCCGGCGACCATGCCGTGTGCGCCTGCCGCCTGGGCGAGCCGGCTGATGAGTTCAAGTCTGACCTGAGGGTCCGTGTGGGTCGCGGAATCAGACAGAATTTCAAAAGCCAGCGGCTGCAACCCGTCGCCAGCCAGGATCGCCGTCGCCTCGTCAAAGGCGACATGAGCGGTCGGTCTTCCGCGACGCACCTCGTCATCATCCATCGCCGGCAGATCATCGTGGACTAGCGAATAGCAATGGATGCATTCAACCGCGGCCGCTACCCGCAATGCGCTGGTCCGACTGATCGAAAAGAGTTCAGAACTGGCAAGAACCATGAAAGGACGGAGCCGTTTGCCGCCATCCATAGTGGCATACCGCATAGCCTCATGAAGCCGCGCTTCGCCATCCTGCGGCTTGGGCAGCAGTTGATCTAGCGTCTGCTCGATCTCGAGTCGAGCCCGTTCGAGCTCGACACTCAAATCGCTCTTGGAAACCGTGGTCACGACAGGTCCGTGGTCTCTACGCTCAGGCTGCCATCGGCGGCCTGAGTAATCCGATCGACCTTGGCCTGTGCCTCGCGCAGCTTGGCCTCACAATGAGCCTTCAGTTGCGCCCCACGCTCATAGGCTGCAATCGACTGATCCAGATCGACCTCGCCTTGCTCCAGCTTGCGGACGATCGTCTCCAACTCTTCAAGCGCTTGCTCAAAGCTTAGGCTCTTAATTTCGGCGGGCTCGCCAGCCTCGGTCATCAGTCGGTCAACTCCTTCAGGCAGCAGCGCGTTGGGTGACACTGCTTACGGGGGTCAGATCAGGCGATCGTTCGTTGGTCTTAGCCCGGTGCGCCCGACAAGGGCAAGGCCAACCGTCCGAGATCAGACGTTCATCAGGGCCCTTACATGCGCCGCAGTACAAGAGGCCAGCGCGGTCAGATTATAGCCCCCTTCCAAGCTCGACACGACACGCCCGCGACAATGCGCGTCGGCGAGCGCAAGCAATTGCTCGGTAGCCCAGGTAAAGTCCCCTTCCTGCAGGTTGAGATGCGCCATAGGGTCTAGTGAGTGGGCATCAAATCCGGCTGAAATCAGGATCAGTTCTGGGCCGAAGCTGTCGATTGCGGGCAAAATTTGGGCCGACATCGCCCGCCGGAATTCCACCGACCCCGCATGAGGCGCCAGAGGCACGTTCACGATGTTGTCGTCGGCCCCGCGTTCTGATGCGGCGCCAGTGCCTGGATAAAGCGGCGATTGGTGGACCGAGGCGTAAAGCAGCCCAGCCAACTGCCAGAAGATCTCCTGAGTGCCGTTGCCGTGATGGACGTCGAAATCGATCACCGCGACGCGGCTCAAGCCGTGGGCCTGCTGGGCATGCAGGGCGCCGATGGCAACGCTATTGAACAGGCAAAAGCCCATCGCGCGCACGGTTTCCGCATGATGGCCGGGCGGCCGAACAGCACAAAACGCGTTGCGAGCGCCTTCGGGTGTCAATGGCCCGGCCATAACAGCGTCAATGGCCGCGCAGACAGCCCCTGCCGCGCGCAGAGCCGCCTGCCCTGACGCAGGGTTGATCGCAGTATCGACGTCAAGGTCGACAAAGCCATCTTCAGGGACCCGCGAGAGCAATCGTTCCGCATGGTCGCGAGGATGGGCGAGCGCGATCTGATCGATCGTGGCTAGCGGAGCTTCACGTCGATCGAGAAGGGCAAACTCTTCGCGTTCAAGAAGGCGCATGATCGCACGCAGACGGTCGGGGCATTCTGGATGGCCGGGCCCCGGGTCGTGATCTAGACAGACCGAATGGGTAAACAGAGCGGTTTGCATAGGCTTGTTCGCGTTTCGTTTTTGGCTCGAGCAGACATCTGCGCTATCGGTTACCGGTTGTGTTTCGTAAAGCCAAGTCGATTGTTTTCAGGTCGAAACAGGCCAGCATTGCAGTCTTTTGTGAACAAAACCATTGCCTAACTTGGTTTTGGTTCCACTATCACTATGGTATTTTTATGCAAATCGATTGTCCGCTAGTTGGGAAGTGCAGCATGCAACTGCGTGCCGTTTTGGGTCTGGCCGCCCTTACGCTGGCCATTGGATTGGGCTGGCCGGCCTATGGACAGCCGGCGGCTCTGGTCGCTACCGACCCTGTCATCATCGAACCGACTCGCCAGACACAGCCGGTGATTGGCCGGCTGGTGGCACGCGACAATGCGACCATCGCTGCCCGTGTTGCCGGTGCCGTTTCCGACGTGCGGGTGAATGTCGGCGACCATGTTGAAGAAGGCGACGTGCTGGTCGTGCTCGATCTGGAGCGGCTGGAGGCCGAAGTTTCCCTGGTCGAGGCTGAGGTCGGCGAGATCGAGGCGCGTGCAGCGGCCGCCCGTGCCGGCGAGGCCCTCGCGCAACAGGATTTGGACCGGCTCGAGGGCCTGCGGGAAAGCGCTGCCTTCTCCCAAGGGCGTTACGACGACGCCGTTCAAGAGATGCTGCGCATGCAGAGCTTAGCGGCCGAAGCAGAAGCACGGCTGCGGCGGGGGCTGGTCGCCTATGACTTGGCGCGCTTGGATCTTGACTATGGCACCATCCGAGCGCCGTTCGCCGGAACCATCTCTCAGCGGCACACCAGTCTTGGAGAGTATCTGACGATTGGGGCGCCGGTTGTCGCACTGATCAACGACAGTGATCTCGAAATTGAGGTTGCGGTACCCTTCGACCGCCTTGGTGGTTTGGAGCCAGGTGTTGAGATCGCGGTGCGTTTGGCCGAACGCGGCGGAGACGATGCCGATATGAGGACAGCTGCGGTGCGTGCGATCGTCCCTGTCGAGGACCCGCTGACGCGAACGCGACGCGTGCGGATGACACCTTCCTTCAATGAGGAGGAGGCCGGGCTGGCCGTCAATCAGAGCGTCACGGCGATGATCCCGACCGGCGCCGAGCGCGACGTTCTGACGGTTCACAAGGACGCTGTGGTCAACGGTCCAGGCGGGTCGATGGTTTTCGTTGTCGTGGACGGTACGGCGCAGCCGAGGCCGATCACCATCGGTGTCGCGGTGGGTCAACGCTTCGAGGTTACGAGCGGCCTTGCCGAGGGGGACGAGGTAGTCATCCGCGGCAATGAACGTCTGGCACCGGGCCAAGCGGTTCAGACAGGAAACGGTCCGCCTGCCAGCGGCTAGAAAGCGCCATCCATGAACCTGATCCGCCTTGCGATCGAACGCCCCATCGCTGTTATCTCAGCGGTGTTGCTCGTGCTGATGTTCGGCTTCGTCGCATTGCAGACGATCCCCATTCAGCTGACGCCCGACATAAACCGGCCAGTGATCTCGGTCTCGACAACTTGGCCAGGCGCGGCGCCTGCTGAAGTCGAACGCGAAATCATCAATCGCCAGGAAGAGGTGCTGCGCGGCCTTGAAGGGCTGGAAAGCATGGACGCTAGCGCGTCCAACAGTTCCGGATCGGTCACCCTCACCTTCAACATCTCGACGAACATGGACCGGGCTCTGCTGCTCGTCGCCAACCGTTTAGACCGCGTATCCGGCTATCCGGACGAAGTCGACCAACCCGTAATCACCACAGCAGACTCTGACGCAAATCCAATCGCCTGGTTCGTCCTGACCCGGCAGCCAGGAAACGAAACGCCGATCAGCGAGTACGGACTGTTCGTTGAGAATGTTATCCAGGATCGCATCCAGCGCGTTCCAGGCATCGCCTCGGTTGAATTCTTCGGCGGCACCGACCCGGAGATGCAGATCATCGTCGATCCGGAACGCATGGCTCGATACCGGTTGACGGTTCCTAGCATGGTCGCGGCGCTTAGGGCCGCAAACGTGTCGGTTTCGGCTGGCAATGTCGATGAAGGTAAACGTCGATACCTCATCCGCATGGAGGGCGAGTTCAGCCGCCTTGATCAAGTCACCTCAATCTTATTGCGCAGCGAGATCAACCCTGACACCGGTGCGGTCAGTCGGGTCACGGTCGGCGATGTCGCAACAGTGGAATTCGGTTATTCGGAATCCAACGCTTCCATCCGCGCAATGGGCGAGGAGACCATCGCCATCAATGCGCGACGCGAGACTGGCGCGAATGTCATCGAGGTTATGGACGAGCTAAAGGCGGCAATCGATGAGTTGAATGAATTCGCCATTCCGTCTGAGGGATTGGAACTGCGTCAGGTCTATGACGAGACAATTTACATCAATTCCTCGATCTCGCTTGTGCAGCAGAACATCGTAGTCGGCGGCCTTTTGGCGGCTGCGATGCTGTTGCTGTTCCTGCGTTCAGGTCGGGCAACGCTCGTGGTTTCAATCGCGATTCCCGTCTCTGTTGTCGGCTCCTTTGTCGCCATGGCCGCCCTCGGGCGATCGCTGAATGTCGTTTCCCTTGCCGGCATAGCCTTCGCCGTGGGCATGGTCGTCGACGCCGCGATCGTCGTTCTGGAGAACATCTATCGATTGCGACAACAGGGGCTTTCCGCGCGAGAGGCCGCGTATCAAGGGTCGACCCAGGTTTGGGGCGCCGTCTTTGTATCGGCCCTGACGACTGTCATGGTTTTCATCCCGATCTTAATCATGGAGCTCGAAGTCGGGCAGTTGTTCCGCGATATCGCGGTGGCCATCTCAGTTTCGGTCCTGTTGTCCCTGGTCGTTGCGACTACTGTTATTCCCGCGTTGTCATCGCGTCTCCTGGCTGGTCCGAGGGTCGGCAAAGGCTCAAAGCGGTTGCGCCTGCCGATTATCGATTGGTTTGCGCGCGGGTTTGCCAGGGGGACTATCGCATACACGCGCGGAATAGTGCGATCACGCGTGGCGGCGCTCGGTGTAGTCGCTGTGGTTTCGGGGATTGCGGTTGTGGCGACGATCACATTCCTGCCGAAGTTGGAGTATCTGCCGCAAGGCGACCGCAACTTCGTGTTCGGGCTGATCGTGCCGCCGCCGGGCTACAATCTTGAGACGGCGACCGAGATCGCCGCAAATGTGGAGTCGCAGGTCAGCGACCTTTGGATCCTTCCTGGCGAAGAACGGGAGTTGGACCCCGAGGGGCCGCCCTTGATGGACAACTTTTTCTTCGTAGCCCTGGAGAATATCAGCTTCGTCGGCGCGAGCGCAGCGGATGAAAACAGAGCCAGCGAACTGATCCCCATCGTACAGGGGCCAATTTTCTCCGAACCCGGCACGTTCGGCATCGTTAATCAGTTCTCGCTTTTTGGAACTGGCATAGGCGGATCGAGGGCGATCGACGTCGATATCTCAGGAAGTAACCTCGAAGCCGTGTTGGGTGTCGCTTTGCAAGTCACTGGGGCGATCGCGGGCGAGTTCCCGTCAAGCGAGGGTAACCAGTTCCGGCCAATCCCCGGCCTTGAATTGGGCGCACCCGAGGTCCGGGTTCTCCCCGATCCTGTTCGGCTGGCGGATAACGGTGTGACAGCCCTTGAGCTTGGCGCTTCAGTCGACGCCTTCAATGGTGGTCTGCGGGTGGCCGAGATCACAGTCGACGGCGAGCGGATCGATCTGATGCTACAGGGCCCTCTGAACCAGATCACTGAAACGCAAGGCATTGCAGCAATACCGGTTGTAACGCGCGACGGCGCGATCGTCCCCGTGGACAGCCTTGCAGACGTGATCAATACCGCCGGACCGACCGAGATCCGGCATGTGGAACGAGTGAGGACCATCACCCTGCTTGTTGTGCCCGCCGCCGGCGTCCCGCTGGAACTGGCCATGGAGCGGATCGAAAACAATGTGCTGGGACCGCTGCGAGACCAAGGATTGCCGCCTGGCGTGCGGATTAATCTCTCGGGCACGGCGGACGAGCTGACCAAGACGTGGGAGGCAATGGTCCTTGATCTGCTGCTGGCCCTCGTAATCGTCTATCTGGTGATGGCGGTCCTATTCGAAAGCTTCTGGTATCCGCTGATCATCCTCGTCGCTGTGCCGGTCGCTGCGGCGGGCGGCGTGGGCGGCCTTGCCGTGTTGAACTTAGCGATCACCCAGCCTCTCGACATGCTGACCTTGCTGGGCTTCGTCATCTTGATCGGCATCGTGGTCAACAACGCTATCCTGCTGGTCCACCAGAGCCTCTATCACTATCGAAAAGACGGGATGGCGGTCGTTGACGCGATCACTGAGGCGACCCGCAACCGCATTCGACCGATCTTCATGTCAACGCTGACCAGTATCTTTGGCATGTTGCCGCTGGTCGTATTCCCAGGCGCGGGGTCGGAACTCTATCGCGGGCTCGGTTCGGTCGTTCTGGGTGGGCTTAGCCTGTCGGCTCTACTCACCTTGTTGATCCTCCCGCCACTGATGGCGGTCTTCATGGGGGTGATCGAGCGGCCGCGTTCGCCGCAGGCAACCGAACAGGCGATCGAACAGCCGGCAGAGTAAACTTAGCGGCATTCGGGCGAATTCGGCTAGCATCGGCGTTGGTTCGAATCGACTGCTGAGATTTCGTCGCCTGCACGCAAGATGACGCCGACCCGACAAACGACGACCTTGCGCCGCAGTCTTGGCTTGCCGGCGGTCACGCTGTTCGGTCTTGCCTATATGGCGCCGATCATCGTCTACGGCACATTCGGTATCCTGGCGGAGAAGAGCCAGGGGACAGTGGCCATGTCCTATCTCCTGGCCTTGATCGCCGTGCTGCTGACGGTGATCAGCTACGGCCGTATGGCCAATCTCTACCCCGTGGCAGGTTCGGCCTACAGCTATGCCAGACGCGCCATCGGTTCTCATGTTGGGTTCCTCGTCGGCTGGACTGTGCTCCTCGACTATTTCTTCCTGCCGATGGTGATCTGGTTGATCGGCGCCGCCTATTTGAGCGCCGAGTTTCCGTCCCTTCCCGCTTGGCTTTGGATTGTCCTCTTCATTGCCATAACGACGAGCGTAAACATCGTCGGCATCGTTTTCGCCAGCCGAACCAACATCTTGCTGATGATCGTACAGTTCTTGGTCGTCGCCTTCTTCATCTTCCTGTGCGGTCGCTATGTGGTCGCGGCAGTGGGACCCGGCGGGTTGATCTCTGCGGAGCCATTCTTCCAAGCTGACGTTCCGATGACCGCTGCCCTTTCCGGCGCGGCCATCGCTGCCTACTCGTTCCTCGGTTTCGACGCAGTAACGACCTTGACTGAAGAAACGAAGGATCCGGCACGCACGATGCCTCGGGCGATCATCACGATCGCATTCGTCGGCGGCGCGGTATTCATCCTGGCCGCCTACTTCGCCCAACTCGTCCATCCCGGCGGTGATTTAGACGACGCCGCCTCGTTCGAGATCGCCATGACGGTCGGTGGCGATCTGTTCGCCGCTGTTTTCTTGACCGGCTTGGTGATTGCGCAATTCACCGCCGGCTTGTCGGCCCAGGCCAGTGTCGGGCGACTTCTCTACGCCATGGGTCGTGACGGCGTGCTCCCGAAACGGATCTTTGGCTACCTGCACCCCAGGTTCAGAACACCTACGCTGAACCTACTGTTCGCCGGATTGGTCGGTTTCGCGGCCCTGTTTCTGAGCGAGGCGAGCTCAACAACTTTCATCAATTTCGGGGCTTTCCTGGCCTTTACAGCGGTCAACCTCTCAGTGGCGGTGCTGTTCATCAAGTGGCACCCGAGAATCCGTCCGATCGGAGCCCTTCGTGGCCTGTACCTGCCCCTCGTCGGCGCGGCGATCACCCTCACCTTGCTTGCCAGTCTCGACCAAGATGCGATCGTCCTAGGCTCTGTTTGGCTCTGTGTTGGCATCGCTTATCTCGCCATTTTGACGCGCCTGTTCTCTCGCGCCCCGCCGGAACTAAGGATCGAGGAGACCGGCTGACGATCACAAGCTGGCGAATTGTCCGCTCTACACATTGATCGGATCGCGAGTTGCCTGATAGATGGGTTGTCGATCTCCCGCTTCATCCGGTTAGGATTCGATGATGAGAAACCTTGCGATATCGCTTGCAGGCGTAGGCCTCGCTTTCGGCTCCATCGCCGCCTCAGCCCAATCGGAGGAGGAATTTCCGGACCTTGTCGGTACGTGGGAGTGCGAGCTCGACTACGGCGCCTACTTCTTTGACCTGCTAACCGGCCCTTACACGTACGAAAGAGTTATCGAGGAACAGGTTGGCGCTGCCTTTCGCGGCTATGTGATCTGGATCGGCGACAAGCCCCTGATACCGGAAGAACAGTACGATCGGCCTGGCCATACGATCGTCGCCGAAGACGAAACCACGGTGACCATTCACGAGGAGTTTCTCGGCATGGTCGGATGGGGCACGAACAATCTCCATATCGTCGACGTTGCCGATGACGGGCACGTGGACGGGCGTATCATCAGCGAGGACGAAATCGAGTTTATTGCCATGCGCTCTGGCGAGCATGCCGCGCTTGTCCGCACACGCTGCCACAAGCTCACCCCTGAATAGCCGAACTCGTGAGCACATCAATGGCCCATTTTCTGTTCGTACCCGGCGGCAAGCGGACGAAGGAAGACTTCGATGGGTTGCGGGGGATACTGGAGGCCAAGGGCTACAGAACCGACGCCATAACGCTCTCGGACCCAGAAACCCACACTCTGGCCCAACATATCGATGAGCTTTGCGGCCGGATCGGCAGCCTGGAGACCCGAAGCCTACACCTTGTCGGTCACAGCTACGCCAGTTTCGTGATCACGGGTGCAGCGGACCGGCTGCCGACTGCAATTGAGCGGCTCGTCTATCTCGATACGCTGATTCCCGAACCTGGCCGGTCGCTGCTCGACTTTTTCGAGGTCGCCGGCATCGATGCGGCAGGCTTCGGCGTTCCTTCATGGCCGCCTTTCGTGGAGAAACTAAGTTTCGATTCCGCAGTTATCGACGCCCTGCCAAAAACCTACATTCACTGCCTGCGCAGCCAGTTCTTGGCCATGACGGGACCAGCGGTACAAAGGGTACGATCGCGGCTGGAGCAGGAGAACTGGACCTACTTTGAGATCGATGCCGATCACTACTGTATGATCAATGCAACGAACGAAGTCGCCGATACCATAATGCGGTCCTAGCTGTCCTACCCTAGCAGCAGTTGGTCGAGTGGCAAGGTCTGGTGCGATCGGTCACCCGATCACGGCAACAGCCACCAAGGCGACCACTGCGAGAGCTAGGGAAGCGCCAAGTACATACCGTACATTGTGGCCTGTAACGCCCTGGCGGGCGTCGATATCACTAATGTTAGCCATTGAAGTCCTCTTTGGCTTGCGATCGGGTTGTACCTATTCGGACCGCGCAGATCGCCTCGGTTGGGCAGTGATCGCCTTGCGCCGCGATCGTTTATGTTCGTGCGAGAGCGGTCATTGATCTGCTGTTCTCGGTTCTCGACGCTTCAAATTGTCGACCGTAGAAACCGAAACCGCTGTCACTGACCTATGTGCGCAACCTCTCTCGCGCCCTATCCCGTTCTGCCCTTTCGACGAACTCCATCTGGATCTGACCCTAGTGCGTCTCAAGGATGAGCCGTAACACGTTGTAATCGCCGCCGATCACTGTTCCGTCACCCTGGCGGAGATGCGGTTGGGAAATCTGCTCGAAGATTTATGACGACCTCACCAGCGCCTTGACAGCAAGTGGCCGCCCACCCGACCCTAACCGCAATCTCGCCTCACACTCAGAACTGCAATGGCGTCATTACAAGAGATTTTGAAGGCGGTCCGGCCGTGAAGCTCCGTATCGGCAGCATCTCAGGCCGCGGCGATGTCCGGATTGAGTTCGTTCACAGCCTGTTCGAAATCCAAAAGGAATGCACCAAGCTGGGTATCGAGACCGAGTTCGACAGCATGTCCGGCGCCCTCGTGGAAGATGCTCGTAACACGCTTGCGACGCGGTTTCTTAACAGCGATGCAGACGCCATCTTCATGATGGACGACGATGTCGCCGTCGATATCCGTGTCTTCAAGCGATTGCTGGCCTTCGAGCGCGGCGTGGTCGGCTGCTATTATCCCCAGCGCAAACTCGACCTGCAGGCCGTTTTCGACCTGGTTAGAAACGGGACCGACTTTGTCGAGGCGACCGAGAGGGTCAACCCGCCCGTCGGCTCCGACCCGCAAAAGGCCACTCCCTCGTCCATCTCCGAAGTCGACTGGATCGGTACGGGAGCCCTACTTGTCCGCCGGTTCGTCTTCGAAACGCTGATAAGGGGCGGGCATGTCGCTGAAGATATCTATCGGGCGCCTGAGGGAACTGTCAGTAACTGGGGGTTCTTCTCGCGGATCCATTCAACCGGCGATGGCCTTGGACCACGAGGGGAGGATGTCAGCTTTTGCATGCGCGTGCGAAAGGCCGGAATTCCAGTCTTCGCCTACAAGGGGCCGGGCGTGTTCCACGTCGGTACGCAGCGTTTTGGGTTTGAGTACCGATAGGAACAACGAGGCTGCAAACTTCGCCCTCCGCTATGGCGAAACGCTAAGCACCATCCAGAAGACCCGGTCTCCCGCAGATAGTGCCCTCGCCCGAACTTACGTAATGTAAGTTTCAAAAAACTGTCATAAGGTCGCTGTGTTTTCACAAACCGCCGACAACCGGCGGGACAAAAGCGGGAGGAATTCACGTGACGTTAAAAAATCGCCTAGGCCTCATGGCCGGCATCGCCGTTGTTGGGCTGGCGCCAGCGGCTTCGGCTCAGGATGACAGCCTGACCTATTATTGCGCCGCGCAGGTCGAATGGTGCGAGGCCATGGCCGCCGCCTTTACCGCCGAAACCGGCATTCCGGTCAATATGACCCGGCGCAGTTCCGGCGAGACCTATGCCCAGCTGTTGGCCGAGCGCGACAATCCGCGCGGCGATGTCTGGTGGGGCGGCACCGGCGACCCGCACTTGCAGGCTGCCGAGGAGGGGCTGACGGTCCAGTACGAATCGCCGATGCTGGCCGACTTGCAGGACTGGGCCGTTCGGCAGGCAGAGACCAGCGGCTACAAAACGGTCGGTATTTACGCCGGCGGCCTTGGCTTCGGCTACAATACAGAGCTGTTGGAAGGCGATGCACCGGCCTGCTGGGAAGATTTGCTGGACCCGCGCTTTGAGGGCGAGATCCAGGTCGCCAATCCGAATTCCTCGGGTACGGCCTACACGCTGCTGGCCACCATGGTCCAGCTGCTGGGCGAGGACGAGGCCTTTGAGTTCCTGGCCAACATGCACCCGAATGTCAGCGAATACACCCAATCCGGCTCGGCCCCGATCCGGGCCGCGGCGCGCGGCGAGGCCACGGTCGGCATCGTCTTCATGCATGATGCGGTCGCCCAGGCCGTTGAAGGGTTCCCGATCGCCGTTGTCGCGCCGTGCGAAGGCACCGGCTATGAGGTCGGCTCGATGTCGATCGTCGCGGACGGTCCCAATCCCGATGCGGCGCAGGCCTTCTATGACTGGGCCTTGAGCGCCGACGCCCAAGCCATCGCGGCAACCGTCAACGCGTTCCAGGTACCGTCGAACGTGAACGCCGAAACACCGCCGGAGGCGCCCAATCTCGATCAGATCACGCTGATCGACTACGATTTTGCCACCTACGGTTCATCGGACACACGCACCCGCTTGCTAGAGCGCTGGGACGAGGAAATCGGCTCTCTGCCGTGATCTGCGTTCAGGTGTGCTGTTCGGATCGGCTGAATGGCTGACGCGGTAATGGCTGGCCGGGGCTACCAAAAGCCCCGGCCGCGATCTTTGTGGCCTTGGTTCGGTTTGCTGGCGACGGTTTTGCTGCCGTGGTTTGCGACGCCTGAGGGCTTGCTGGCCTTTGAATGGGTCACGCACCCTTTCTCCGACCAAAACCCGACTCTGCTCGGCGCCATCATTGGCGGCGCCTGGTGGTGGCTTCCGATGCCTGTGCTGTTCCTGCTGGGAATCGGTATGGATACAAGCGGCGGCATCGCGCGGGACAAGACGAGCCCGTTCGTGGTCATCGGCGGCGTGGGTTTGGTGCTGCTCATCCTGGCAATCAATCTCGATCCGCTGTTTGCGCCGGTCGACGATGATGGCGATGTCATTCTGACGGCCGTCGGTCTCGGCACTTTCGTAGCGGGATTCGCCTTTATTGCGATCCTCGCGCGGGGACTGGCCCAGCGCGGGGTGATGACGGGCGACAGTTTCATCATCGGGTCGATTCTTGTCGTCGTCGCCTTGGTCGCGGTTCTGATCCTCTACCCTCTGACCGAGGTATTTCAGGCGGCCGTGGTGGATCGGGACGGCGCCCTGCGCTCTGCGGCCATTTTGGATCGCGTGACCAGCGATGCGGTCTGGGGCCTGGGCTGCGTTTGGGGCACCGCCGCGCAATGCG
>JBCCER010000093.1:0-16789 GCA_039030175.1 Pseudomonadota bacterium | reverse complement strand
TTCACATTGCCTTCGCCCCACCAATAATGCGTCGCATGAAATCCAAAAACTGCTTCCGCTCGGCCGCCGACAAGGGTTGCAGGGCATCCTTGTTCTGATCGTTTGCCGCTCTATACGCCTCATCGCGGCGCGCTATCGCCTTGGCAGTCAGCCAAATCTGCTGCGATCTGGAATCGGCAGGGTGCTTTTTTCTAACGATTAGCCCGTCCCGCTCCATGCGGTTCAGCGTATTGGCCAGCGTCGCCTGTTCAAGGTCCAGGTTCTCGAGCAATTCGCGCTGGGTCACCCCGTCATTGACCCACAGCTCCAACAAGACCGGAAACTGCCCGATCGTGATGCCAAGCGGCGCAATACGTTCCTGGAGACCTTTGGCAAACAAGCGAGCCGTGTGATTCACCAAATAGCCGGCTGAAGTTTCCTTTTTGAAAGCCATGCCAAAAATTAGCACTTGCATAGCGTGCTATACAATAATACATAGCATGCTATGCAAATATGGAAGGGACCGATATGCTTCAGTTTGAGGAACTCGACGACAGCGTCACGCTTGCCGATCAGATGGAGGCTGATGAGGGCCCGATCGTTCTGATCAACCTTTTCACGGTTGCCGAGTCTGACGAGCAAGCGCTGCTCGACGCCTGGGCTCACGACGCGGCGTTCATGAAGACGCAACCCGGTTATATTTCCACGCAGCTGCACCGGGGGTTGGCCGGCAGTTCGACCTTCCTGAACTATGCAGTTTGGGAAAGCGCGGCGGCATTTCGCGCCGCCTTCACCAATCCGGAATTCCAAAGCCGGATCGACCATTATCCCAACAGCACCGTCGCCTCCCCGCACCTGTTCCGTAAATTGGCCGTCACCAACCATTGCGTTGCTTGATGCAGGAGAAATGACGATGCCTATGAAAAGCACCGAGACACGCTACGGCGCCGTTGCCGTCACGCTACATTGGGTCAGCGCCCTGCTCATTCTGGCGCTTGTCGTCTCTGGCTTTCGCGCCGACGCGCTGTCGGATGCCTCGGGCAAGGCAGCCCTTCTTTCCCTCCACGTCCCGCTAGGCGTCACGGTGCTGGTTCTGACGCTGCTGCGGCTGGCCTGGTGGGCCGTCGCCGACCGGAAACCCCCAGGGATCGCGATGCCGCGCTGGCAGGACCGGGCGTCCCGGCTCGTCCATTTGCTGTTCTACGTCGTAATTCTGGGAACTGCGGCCAGCGGCGTTGCCATGATCGCTTTGTCGGGTGCGGCCCCTATTCTGCTTGGCAACAGCGCGGCTCCTTTGCCCAATTTTCATGACTTCACCCCTCGGGCGCCGCATGGCGTCGGCGCGCTTGCGCTGATTGCGCTCTTCGTTCTGCACGCCGGCGCAGCTCTCTATCACCACTTCGTCAAACGAGACGGGCTGCTGGTCCGAATGTGGTTCGGCAGAACTTGAAACGCAAAGGATCAGACTATGAGCAAATCTATAGCCGTCATCGCAGTACTCGCACTCGTCTTAGGGCTAACGCCCGCCAGCGCCGAGGATGGCGACCCGCAAAACGTCGTCTTGATCAACACATTCACCGTCCCGGTCGAGGCGCTGGACCAGACAATCGCGATGTGGGAGATGGCGCGCGACTATCTAATGACCCAACCCGGCTACGTCTCGACCAGATTGCATCAATCGCTTTCGCCGGACGCGCGGTACCTGCTGATCAACGTCGCGCAATGGGAAAGCCCTGAGTCTTACGAATCCGCGACCCAATCGATGTGGCAGGAGGCCGACCTCCCGCGCATCGAGGGCGTCGTCCCAGGGCCGGAACTGTACACAGTCATCCGCGAATGAACCAATATTAAGGAGGCCGGGCGCTGATGCTGGACGTTCCGACCGTGAGCGCTTTGTCTAGTCGACCCCGGCCTTTTTCAGCCCCTCGACATAGGTCTCGATCTGGTCGAGACGCTTCAAATAGAAAAGATGCTCGCGCGCGAAATCCTGGCAGAACTCAGGTTTGACTTTCAACAGGTCCCGCACTGCGCCGTCGATCTGCGACTGATCGCCGAGATGGCCGAGCGCGGAAACCAAATGCGCCCGCGCCCAATATTGCGCATTCGGGATCTGTGCCGAACGTCGCGCCCAGGCGACGGCGTCCTCAAAGTCGCCGCGAAACAGATGCGCAAGCGACCGGTAGGAGTAAAACGCCCACCGGAACGGGTCGTGGGGGCTGAGGCGGATTGCGGTTTCGAACTGGCTGATCGCCTCGTCCAGCCGACCCTCATAGGCCAGCGAGTCGCCTAGCCCGCAGTAGCCGACGGCCAGACAAGGGTTCAACTGCACCGCATGTTCCAGCGCGTCGATCGCCAGATCGTATTCGCACCGGGCCAGATGAACCCGGCCGATCGTGAAATAGCCGTGAGCGTCCTGGTCATCCAAGGCGATCGCCCGCTTGGCCGCCGCCAAGGCTTCGTCGAGCCTCTCTTGGTCGGGTTCGACGTCGAAATAGACCATGGACAGGGTAATCGCATAGGCCAGCCGCGAATGGGCGCTCGCCAAGTCCGGGTCCAGCGAGATGGCTTCACGCAGCAATTCCTGGCACTTCTCGTTCGCTTCCGGCGTGAATTTATAGAATTGCGAGACACCAAGCTGATAAAGGTCCCAGGCACCGAGATTCTTGCGCGGCCGCCGCTCCGCCTTGCGCTGCTCGGTCAGGCCCAGTTCGGCCTCGATGCGGGCCGCAATCGTCTCGCTGATATCGTCTTGCAGGTCGAAGATATCGACCATGTCGCGGTCGAATCGTTCCGACCAAACGCTAGCCTCCGTCTCGGCATCGACGAGCTGGATGGCTATGCGGGCCCGCGACCCCGCCTTGCGTACGCTGCCGGTGACCAGATAGGTCGCGCCCAGTTTCTGGCCGATCACCCGGATACCGTCGGACGAATTGCGAAACGAAAAGGCGGAGTTGCGATCGATCACGTTCAGCCAGCGATTCTTCGCCAGCGCGATGGTCGCGTCTTCGGTAACGCCGTCCGCGAAATAGTCTTCGGTCGGATCGCTGTTGAGATTGGCGAGCGGCAAGACGGCCACCGACGGTCTGGCACCATTGCTGCTGGCCGACGGTTCGGGCTCCGGATCCGGCTGTAAGGCTTGCGCGGGCGCGACGCTTTCGATCTCCGCAACGAACCGAAACCCACGCCCATGCACTGTCCGGATCGTGTGTTGCGACGTGCCATCATCGCCCAGCACTTTGCGCGCCGCCTTCACCAACGTGCTTAGCGCCGCGTCGGAAACGATCCGGTCGCCCCAGATCTCGGCGATGACCTCTTCCTTGGTCACCGTGCGGTCGGGATTGCCCGCAAGAAAAACCAGCAGATCGAAGACCCTCGGCTCCACCGCGACTTGCGCGCCGGCCTCACGCAGTTCGAACAACCCGGTATCCAGCTCGAACGTGCCAAACCGAACCACGCCAGCTCCGGCTGGCTTTTCGTCGAACGAGACCCGGAAGGCCTCGACCGGTCGATCGAAATTCTTAAGGCGTTGCGGGGCCAGCGGCACCAACCCGACCGGCACATTGCTGCCGATTTGATCATGAACCTGTTTTGACAGCACGATCCCACCGGGCTCCGCGATGCCCTCCAACCGGGACGCAAGATTGACGCCATCGCCGTAGATGTCGTCGCCATCGACGATCACATCGCCCAAATGCAGCCCGATGCGAAGCTGAACCGTGCCCGCGCCATTGAGACTGCGATTGCGTTCCTCCAGCCCTTTTTGGATATCTACGGCGCATTGCAGCGCGCCGACGACACTGGCGAATTCCGCCAACGTACCGTCGCCCATCAACTTGACGGTCCGACCGCCTCGGCGTTCGATCTCGGGGTCGACGATCTCGGTCCGGATTTCTTTCAGACGACGCAGCGTGCCTTCCTCGTCGGCTGCCATCAGCTTGCTATAGCCGACAACGTCCATCGCGACGATGGTCGTCAGTTTCCGTTCCATAAGCACCGCCTCCGATGCGGTTCGATGGCCCGAGACGTTTTTGCTCCGGTTACCTCGATCCGCCGCCCCCGCGCGGAGTAAAGCCGGGCGTAGGGCGTCAATGCAAGTTTGATCTGACGACACCGCCAGCAAGATGCGCATCGCTCGTTGACTTTCACGAATTGGAGTCGCCCCACGTTCAGCCATGCACAAACCCCTATTGTGCAATGCATTAGTATTTGTTGCAGCGCAACATGTATTTGCTACAAGTCTCCCAGCCTTTGAGTCTCCCCCGAACCAACGGACTCGCGCCTCCCGTGACAAAGCCTCAACTCGCCGCGTTCGCCGGCAAGCTTTCCCCTGCCGCACGATTCGGTCCCGGCCTCTCCAGCTTCACGCCCGGCCGAATCAGGGTCGAAATTCTGGCCGGCCTGACCGTGGCCCTGGCCTTGGTGCCGGAGGCGGTGGCCTTCGCCTTCGTTGCCGGCGTTCACCCGCTGGTGGGCCTCTACGCCGCCTTCATCGTCGGTCTGATCACCGCGACCATCGGTGGCCGCCCGGGCATGATCTCCGGCGCGACAGGGGCACTCGCCGTCGTCATGGTCTCGCTGGTCGCCACCCACGGCGTTGAGTATCTGTTCGCAACCGTCGTCCTCATGGGCGTTATCCAAATTACAGCCGGCGTCCTGCGGTTGGGCAAATTCATTCGGCTGGTGCCCTATCCCGTGATGCTGGGCTTCGTGAATGGCTTGGCCATCGTCATCTTCATGGCCCAGCTCACCCAGTTCCAAGTCCCGGCACCGGAGGGCGCGGACGCCGCGCGCGTCTGGATGACCGGCTGGCCGTTGGCCTTGATGCTCGGTCTCGTCGCCCTGACGATGGTCGTCATTTGGCTCACCCCGAAAGTAACGACCGCCATACCAGCACCCCTCGCCGGCATCCTCGTCGTCGCCGCCCTGGTGATCGCGTTGGGGATCGAGGTGCCCCGCGTCGGCGACCTTGCCTCCATCGAGGGCAGCCTGCCCGGCTTCCACATCCCGATGGTGCCGTTGACGCTGGAAACTCTGGAAATCGTCCTGCCCTACGCTCTGATCCTTGCTGCCATTGGCCTGATCGAAAGCCTGCTCACGCTCAACCTCGTCGGCGACATTGTCGAAAAACGCGGCGGCGCCTCGCAGGAATGCGTGGCACAGGGCGTGGCCAATACGGTCACCGGCTTCTTCGGCGGCATGGGCGGCTGCGCCATGATCGGCCAGTCGATGATCAACGTGAAATCAGGCGGCCGCACGCGCCTGTCGGGCATCGCCGCCGCCCTGTTCCTGCTCGGCTTCATACTGGTCGGATCGGGCCTGATCGAACAGATCCCCCTCGCGGCCCTGGTCGGCGTCATGTTCATGGTCGTGGTCGGCACCTTTGCCTGGCAGAGCCTGCGCATCCTGCGCAAGATTCCGCTCAACGACGCGCTGGTCATGCTGCTGGTCACCGCCGTGACCGTGATCGCCGATCTCGCCGTCGCGGTGATCGTCGGCGTTATCGTCTCGGCGCTTGCCTATGCCTGGAACAATGCCACCCGCATTCGCGCCAAGACCCATTTCACGCCCGAGGGCGCCCGCGTCTACCATATCGAAGGGCCGCTGTTCTTCGGCTCCACGGCTGGCTTTTCCGAACTGTTCAATCCCAAGCAAGACCCGCAGCTCGTGATCGTGGACTTCATGGACAGCCGCGTGGTCGACCAGTCGGCCTTACAGGCGATCGAGGATCTGGCGTCCAAGTACCAGGCCCAAGGCAAAACCTTGCAACTCCGCCACCTCTCCAGCGACTGCCACCGCCTCCTAAAGCGTGCCGGTCAACTGGTGGTGGACGCCGATGACGACCCGACCTACGGCCTGGCAGTAGACTACGCCGTGAAAACAGGGACACTAGGGCGCGGACACTAACGCGACACCATCTGGGATCGAGATGCAGGACCTCCAGCACCTCGTTGACGATATCGCCGCCGAAATGGCGGCCAGAACCGACCGGGGTCAGGTCGCCGACTACATTCCTGAACTGGCCAAGGTCGACCCCAACCAATTCGGCCTCGCCATTGCACTAGCCGACGGGTCGGTTGTATCGGCCGGCGATGCCCAGACACCCTTTTCGATCCAGAGCATCTCTAAAGTCTTTACCTTGACGCTCGCCCTCGGCCGTCTGGGCGATGCGCTTTGGCGGCGCGTTGGCCGCGAGCCGTCAGGCGACCCGTTCAACTCCATCGTTCAACTCGAAGCCGACAATGGCATACCGCGCAACCCGCTGATCAATGCCGGCGCCCTCGTGGTCACCGACGTACTGCTCGCCGGCCACAAGCCGCGCGAGGTGATCGGTGAAATCCTTGATTTCATGCGTCTTGTCACCGGCGACGACGAAATACGCATCGACCCGGACGTTGCCAAATCCGAAGAACGCACCGGCTTCCGAAACGCCGCGCTCGCCAACTTCATGCGTGCCGCCGGCAACATCCACCATCCGCCGGCCCTCACCCTAGGCGTCTATTTCCACCATTGCGCCATCGCGATGACGTGCCGGCAATTGGCGCTGGCCGGCCGCTACCTCGCCTTCGGCGGTTGCATCGGCCCTGACGGCGACCGGATCGTCCCGCCGGCGCGCGCCCGCCGTCTCAACGCCATCATGCTGACCTGCGGCCACTATGACGGCTCAGGCGATTTCGCCTTTCGCGTCGGCCTACCCGGCAAAAGCGGTGTCGGCGGCGGCATCCTCGCCATCGCCCCGGGCGTCGCCTCCATCGCCGCCTGGTCCCCCGGCCTCAATGACACCGGCAACTCCCAACTCGCCGCCAGGGCTCTGAAGCGCCTTACGGACGAAACAGGCTGGTCGATCTTCGGATCAGACTAAATCTCTGACCAGGGAACGCCCACCGCCCTCACGAGGCCGGGCAGCGCAGATAGATCTCCGGCTGCAGGCTTTGGGGCGACGTAGCAACCATCACATCGACACTGCGCGGGGTGATCGTCCATGCAGTCCCGTTTCGCTCAAGAAGCGGACCGACGCGTGACCAGCCGCCGGCCTCCAACTCAATGCCGGTCCGATCCATCCAACTGCCCAGATTGTCGACCCGAACGAACGAATTGCCGCCCCGCCAGACCAGGTCATAGAAATGGGATATCGCGCCGTCGCGGGCCTGCGTCGCCACGAGACGGAACGGATCGTCCGCGTCCGCCGCGATGTCGACACGGGCCGGGGATCGACAAACCATCCCGACATTGCCACGCCGATAGAAGGACAGCGCCGTCTCCCAAGACACGTTTGCCCACGAGCCGACCAGCAGTTCGGCAACCAGATAGCCGTTTTGGGCAACCATGTAGTTGACGCCTTGCGCCACGAACTCCGGGTCGCCGAGTTCGACCAGAAGCCCGCCCACGATAGCATGCGTCAATGGCGCCTGATCGCTACTAACGGGCTCAAAGGCGTTGTCAAAGCACGCCAGTCGCTCTGTCGCATCGGCCAGCAATGTACAGCCGCGGATGGTCTCAGGCATCTCCTGCGCAGACGCAAACGATAGCAGCAAGCTCATCAAAGCTGTGGCGAACGCAAACTGAAAAAAACGAGTCATCGGTAAGACCCCCCCGCATTTTGACTTGCAATAGGCGACGGGATTTTAGCGCAATTCAAACCAAAACTCGCGCCGGCTAGCAACTATTCACGCGCGGCTCCTCGGCCAGAACATCCCGGCAAACACGCCGTCGCGGTCGATGACCAGATGCTTCAGCGCACCAAGGATGTGAAGCAAAAACATCGGCTGCCAAAAACGGCTGAACAGATCGTGCGCCTCCTACAGGGGCCTAGGTACGCCTGCCTCCCTTCCTGCTGAAGGGGCGATCAACGAGACCGCCCCCAGCCAGTACAGGACGACGGAAGCCCAACCATACTGTCCTGTCTTCGATCTACCCTCTTCTGCTTCTAGTTCACTCGTTCCATCGGGATCTGAAGCTGCATGGGCCGGTTTTCCGGCGTGCTGAAGTCGCGCCCATCCACATGCTTGGCGCCAAAAAACAGCAGGTCGCCCCGCACATACACCAGATCGTAGTCCGTGTAGATCTCGCCCGGCTCCAGTTCCAGCAGCACGCAGCCGGACGCCAAAATGTCTTGCACTGTGCCGACCTGCCATGGATCCGGGCCGCAAGAGCCGGCCGGCAATGCGTTCAGTTGATCCGCAAAAGCCGTATCGATCGGCGTCAGGGAAAGCGCCTCGTCGAGCACATAGTTGACCTGCTCGGCCCCTGCGATTGCCGGGCTGTCGCCATCGGCCTCCAAATGGCCCGCGAAGTCGTACTCGGCCATCGGCGCCTCGCACAGCGGGTCGGCAAAGACCGTGATCGATCCCGAAAAGGCCTCACCGTCATACGTAAAGTTGCGGGTTAGATAGAACGGCACGACACCGTCCTCGCCCGCGCTGGGCCGCAATTCGCACGACAGGCTGCGCCAAGAGCCGCGCATCTCATCGGCCAGGCGAGGCTCTGCTGCCGCCGCCTGCTTCCCGCTGATCGCCAGTCCCAGCGCCATAAACATCGATCCAACCGTGGCCACTCGCTCTATTCGCCTCATCACAGGCTCCTTTGGTTAACGCGATGCCATAGAAAATCAGTCGTCGAGCATTGCGAATCAAACGCATAAGAAATAAATTCGAATGAACAGAATTCATTATTAGACCACTATGCCCAATCGCATCGGCTTAGAAAGCATCGATCTGAACCTGCTGCGGACGCTCCAGGCACTGTTGGAGACTGGCAGCACGCAGGAGGCCGGCGAACGGCTTGGCCGGACGCAATCCGCCGTCAGCCACGCCCTCGGCCGTCTGCGCCACATGTTCGACGATCCGCTCTTCGTCCGCGTCGGCTGGCACTTGAAGCCAACACCGCGCGCCGAATCGCTGCGCCTGCCGCTCGCCCGCATCCTCGGGGACATCGCCACCTTGGTGGCCGAACCCGACGGCTTCGCGCCCAACACCTCAAGGCGCACCTTCCGCATCGCCGCGCCGGACTTCTGCATCCCGATGCTGGCGCCCCTTTCCGCCCGGATCGCTGCCGAAGCCCCCGACGTCACGTTGGAATTTCGCCCAGTCGACGAGACAGCCTTCGATTTGCTGGAGCGCGGCCACCTCGACACCGTCATCGCCCCAACGCGGGGCGGCGCACATGACGGCAACGACCGACAGCCACTCATCGCCCTCGACTGGTGCGTCTTCGCCCGCGAAGGCCATCCGCTAGGCCCAAAGCCGAGCTTAAACCGCTGGCTGGCCTACCCGCACATCCAAGTCGTCACCGGCGAAACCGCCAGAAGCCCCATCGACGACGCCCTGCTCGCCCGAGGCCTGACCCGCACAATCGCGGCGCGCGTACCGACCTTCCTTTCCGCCCTCGGCTTCGTACTCGACAGCGATTGCCTCTTCACCGCACCGCGCCAGGCATTCACCGCCATGGCAGACCGCTTGGCGCTAGAGCAACTCCCCTGCCCAATAGACCTGGCTCAGATTCCGCTAACAGCGTCATGGTCGGCAGTTCGGCGCCACGACGTGGCACTCATCTGGTTCCGAACCTTGTTTGAGCAGGTTTTCGAAGAGGGGCTGTGAGCTGGATGTGACGGTCATCGCCATCGAACCTTGATATTGGTTCACAGCCGCGAAAGCTCACAGTGCCGACCTAGCTGACCAATTTACGCCGCCTAGGTGGATTTCCATCACTCTCGGAAGTACGGTCGAGGGATGTCTCATGATCCGTATTCCCATCATCCTGAACTTGCTGAACTGATCACGCCGGCCGAGGACTCCTTTTTCCGCGATTTCTCAACTGAAAAGCTTGAGGCCCTGCTCATGGAAAAGGGGCTGCCGACTGGCTGGTGGCATACAGACGAACATCGAAACGCCATCAGAAAAGAAGCGCTGATGAATCGTCGCGACGATGATCTTTGGGTATTCGCCTATGGGTCATTGATGTGGGACCCCGCGATTAAATTCGCTGAGGTCAGGCGAGCCCATGTCGATGGCTACAGAAGGCGATTCATCGTGAAAGACATCTACGGCGCGCGCGGCACGAAAGCGTCGCCCGGCTTGATGGCGGCTTTGGATCAGGGCGGTGCATGCGATGGACTGGCGTTTCGCATCGAAATACAGGCGATTGAGGAAGAAACGGACATACTCTGGCGTAGGGAAGGCCTAACTGCCGCCTATTTGCCGCGGTTTGTTGCGGCACAAATTGGCGATGCAACGGTCGAAGCACTCACGTTTGTTGCCGACCATTCCGCCGATATCATCGAGCCAAATTTGTCCAAAGATCAGCAGCTGAACTACTTCGCCAATGGCACCGGGTTTCTCGGGTCGAGCGCCGAGTATCTTGAAGGCATCGCTAGCCACTTCGAGCGCCTTGGCATCGAAGACGGTGAAGTTTTTGGAATGCTTAAAGAGCTGCACCAACTCTCGCGATAGCATTTCCAGGACCGGTCCCACAGGTGATCGAATCGTTGAGATGGGCGCCATCCCATCGATGCCTTTAGTGTGGCAGCAACCTCGGAGCACGCCTCCCACAGGCTCCGCCTGTACGGAGCACGTCAGCGATCGTCATTACGAGCGTGAAGTGCCGACGGCCTGCGACCACCAGCATGTCAGCTTGTTTCAAGCCGATATTTGAGGAAGGTGGCGCCGTCATAGTCGATCTCTTCGACAAAACGCGCCCCAAGCCTTTTCAGCGCCCCGAGCTTCTTTCGCGACGGCGGCAAAAGAAACGTGACGAAGGGTATCCGTGCGTCGCGCCTGGCAAACTCGATCACCTTTGCCGTGATGCGCATGCCAAGCCCGAACGCATCGGGCTTAAGGACGAGGCCGAAATCCCACTCCTCGCCTTCTTTTTGAAAGCCGCCCCATCCGACATAGTCTCCGCCGCTGAGGATTGCCCAATGCCCAAGCCCATCGCGGTCCCAGCACGCTTCCTTGTTGGCAACGAATTTGGCGGCAGCAGCGCGATCCCATTGCTGTGTCAAAAGCGGCATGTGCTCGGCCGTGCGCGGATCGGACATGTGCGCAATGATCTCATCGGGCGCTATGTCGGTCAGGCGCACAAAGTCGATTTCTTGAGTCATACCCACGCCAAGCTTGCGATCCCAAGGCGCATATAGGCGCCCCAGACAATCTACCGACCTTGGGGTCGGTCAGTCGCTCTGCACAACCTCGCTGTAATCGCCGCGCAACTGCAAGGTCACGGTGACATCGGCGCTGTCGCGGTTGCGCCAGAACCAACCATGCTCGCCGGCGAACGGCGCCTCGAAGCTGCCCTCACCGTCCGTCTCGCCACGGCCACGCTCGTAATCGACCGACTGTCCTTGCCCGTGCGCATGGAGGTCGTAGTTAATCCGCCCGCCCTCGGCGACCCATGCGTATTCCGCGCTGTCGCCTTCGACCATGATTAGCTTGATCTCGGTATAGTCCCCCGGCGCCAAGGTGAAGGTCACTTCATCGCGCCAGGCTTCCTGCGCATAGGCGGTCGAGACAAACAGTCCGAGAATTGGATCCAGCAGAGACTGATCGTCCCCATGGATCTCAAGATCCCGCTCTGCCTCGTCGGCCAGCTCCTGCTTGATCTCGCCCATCTCGGTCAGACCCAGCACATTACCCAGGCCGGTCGGATCGATGCCGTATTCTGCAGGCAGCACAAACGCGACAAGGATCACGCCGGCCGAGGCTGCCGCCAGGATGGTGGAGCGGAGCAGGCGCGCCGAACTCGGCAACTCGTCTGGGGCAGGTCTTTGTGCGTTGTACATCTGTCTCTCCCGTCCGCTAGGCGGCCACGAAATAGCCAACGATCTGGTTTCCCATCAACATAAAGCCAAGGGACATGATCACAACGTTCGCTGTGTAGGATTGCATGAAAAAGCGGTGACTTTTCCGCCAATAGCCCATAACGATCAAGATCACGGCCAGCGCCAAGATCTGCCCGATTTCGACCCCGACATTGAAGGCCAGCAGGTTCCAGACCAGCCCGTCATCCGCAATGTCGTAGTCGAGGATCTTGGTGGCCAAACCCGTTCCGTGAAACAGGCCGAAAATCAGCGTCGCCGCCTTGGTGTTGGGCTGGAACCCAAACCAGCGCTGATAGGCGCCCAAATTATCCAGCGCTTTGTAGACGACCGACAGGCCGATGATGGCATCGATGATGTAGGCGTTCACACCCAATCCGAGCAGCACGCCCGCCAACATGGTGACCGAATGCCCGACGGCAAACAGGCTGACATAGATCGCGACGTCCTTCATCCGGTAGAGGAAGAAGACGACGCCGAGCAGGAACAGAATGTGGTCGTATCCGGTCACCATATGCTTGGCGCCCAGATACATGAATGGGATGATGTGAACGCCCCAGATTTCCTGGATGTAGCCCGCGTCGCCCGCGGTGACATTGTGAGAAAAGGCGTCTCGCGAGCCGAGGGCGGCTAAGGCGAAGACGAGCAGAGCCAGGGCCCAACGGCCCCAACCCACCCCGCCCATTACAGGCATGATGCGTTGCATCGAAAGGAGCTAATCGCGGCTATTGAGAAGGCAAGTCGCTGGTCTCGAACATCCCAGACGGAAAGCCGTCAATGCTGACCTGGTTGTACTGTCGCCGATACTCCACTAGCTCGGCATCGCTTTTCTTGGCGGCCCATTTCTCCAGCGCGTTCCGCTCGCCGACATAATCGAAGAACGGCACGCCGAAGCCGCATGAGGTTTGCACCATATCGATCTCGAGCCGGACGATCTGCCGCGCATTGTGCGGCGCCTTGCCGTCGAAATGGCTGTCCAGCAACGCCTCGTAACGCTCACTGCCCGCAAGCTCGATATGCCCTTGCCCATAAAGCCGCATGATCAACGGCGCCTTCTCGAACGCGCACAGCATGATCGTCATACGGCCGTTGGCGCGCACATGGGCCGCCGTCTCGTTACCGCTGCCGATCAGATCTAGATAACAGACGCTGTTTGCGCCCAGCACACGAAACGCATCGGCCCCGCGCGGCGAGATGTTCACCCGTCCGGTCGGGGCCGCCGTGGCAGTGAAGAAGATCTTCTGCCGCTCAATAAACGCGACATGTTTGGGCTCCAACGAAGGGTACTGGGTCGCCACGATTTACCTTTCCGCCGCCATTGCGGCACCAAACGAACGGGGTTCGCGGCAACATTCGGCATCGACGCCAGTACTGGCAAGCACCTTTGCAAGTGAAATCGGCATGGCTGCCAGCGGCGACCTACGCACAGGCCGCCGCTGGCACTGCGCCTAACGCCCGGTCGCGGCCACCGCCCGGTCGAGCGCGAAGCTCAGCGGCAGCTCACCCACCCGCTCGACCATCGCGGCCTGCAACTCTTCCGCTGTCGTTGTTTCTGCGAGCGCTGCCTGCCAGGCGTCCAAATATCCACGGGTGTAGGCAAGACCTGCCGCATCATTCGTCGACGTATCGATCCGGTGCCCCGGCACGATCACGCTCGCGCCAAGCCCCTCAAGCACATCCAGCGAGGCGCGCCAGGCGTCGAGATACTCATCCGTCAGCGCCTCGGCGACCCAGACGTGGGTGCCGTCGAAGACGATGTCGCTCGCGACCAGCAGGCCTAGCTGCGACACCCACACCGGCGTCGTGGTCGCCGTATCGCCGACCATTGGGTCAAGGATATCGATCCGCTCGCCCTCCAGAACAACGGCCGATCCGTCCAGCGCCTCGACAGGCACGACGCGTTCGGCAAAGGCGTCCGGGGCCATCTCGCGCATGGCCTGAAGCTGCGGCTCAGCCACCTCCGCGATTTCCGCCGCCACGGCGGGGTGGGCGACGATCCGCGCGTTCGGGAACCGCTCGGCGATCGCTTGCAGCCCAAGATGGTGATCGGGATGCATGTGGGTGATGACGACGGTTTCGAGGTTGCGCCCGGTCCCGGCGATCATCTCGGCGAGCGCTCTGCCGTCCGGCAGCGAAAATTGCCCGTCGATCAGCACCGCCTTCTCCTCGCCCAAAATCACGGTCGAGTCGACGACGGCGCCTTCAGGACTGGCCGTATAGACCTCGTGGCCTACCGGCGCCGCCTTAGCCCTACCCGGTAACACGCCAGTAGTCGCAGCAGCCCCGGCCAGGCCGCCAGCCGCGCCCAATACGGCGCGTCGGTTCATCAAGATCATGGCACTTCGTCTCCATATCGCATGTCAGGATGTTGATTACCGATCGGTACTAAGTACGATAGGGGGCGTTAGTTCCGATTGTAAGGAGGCACTTTTTGGTAACCGCCAATTTGGTGCCTTCGAGGTATAGGAGCGCTCAAGAAATGAGCCCGAGAGATTGCCCCGTTCGCGGCGTTATCGATGGCATCGGCGATAAGTGGAGCGTGCTGGTAATCCTGCATCTGAACCAGGGGTCGCACCGGTTCTCACGCCTCATGTCGGAAATCGGCGACATCTCCCAGCGCATGCTAACAGTGACTTTGCGCAAGCTGGAGCGCGACGGTTTGGTCCAACGCACCGTCACACCGACCCGGCCGCCGCGCGTCGACTATGCATTGACAGACCTGGGCGCCTCCCTGGTCGGCCAACTGCAGACCATGGCCGACTGGGCGGTCGCCAACCGCGCCACGATCGACGCCGCGCGAGACCGCTTCGATTCAACTGCTGGCGAGGCCTGATCCGGGATTCAAACAGGGCCGCGGTTAGCGCTCAGGAACCGCGACCCTCAAACATCAACCGGCCTTGGACTAGAGCCGGTTGAGGCCACTCAAGACTCCGCCGTTACGCGTCGCCCAATGGTTGTGTTTCTATATCGTCCACGGAATTGGCTTCATCTGCCCGATCAAGGCCCAAATCCGTCGACACATCAACATATCCGAACGCGACATCGATACCGCCAAAGTGCGTCACACTGTCATTCGTTGCGTTAAACGCAGAAAACCAATCATACCGCATCGAAGAACTCCCTTGTTACAAACCCAACAAAAGTTACTCTACTAAAATTATTATTACCGTTTCTTAATCTCTTGACTATTTTACATAATATCAGTGCTGGCGATTTAAAGACCCTACGGTTCGTTTTACAGCTACGTAGTACTTTGAGCCAACAAACTGCGCGAGCGTCGCTGGCACTCAGCCGAACGTCCCCAGCAAAACCGGCACCATCGACCCAACCAGCAGCGCAGCCATTACAAGATTGACGATCACCACCATGCGCCCATTTCCGATCAAGCGCCGTAGCGCCACGCCGGAGATCGCCCACGCGCTGATCGAGGGCAAAATCACGACAGCAAACAAGGCAATCATCGCTATCAGGCTAGGCATATAGTCGCCGGGGTCGGTGTAGGACACCGTGACGATCAGGGCCACGGCCCAGGCCTTCGGGTTCAACACCTGCAGCAGGGCCGCTTGGACGACGGTGACTGGCCGCTCCATGCGCTCGCCCTCGCCCGGCCCCATAGACCGGCTACGCGCGATTTTCCAGGCCAGGAACAGGATGTAGCCGGCGCAGGCAATGCGCATGACCGTCCCAATCACCGGCGCGCTTTCCAGTACCTCTCCTAGGCCGATCCCGACTAAGAACACCATGGACAGAAAACCGGCACTGATGCCGAACACCAGCGGCAAAGAGCGTGTGAAACCGAAATTCACCCCCGAGGCCAGCAGCAAAAAATTCGCCGGCCCCGGCGAGATCGACATCACGAATGCAAACCCCATCAGGGCAAGAGCGGTATCCAGAGCCATCCACGGCCTCCTCATCGTCCGGCCGCGGACATTGACAGGATCAGGCGCACCTCTCATCGTTCAAGCGTCGCCATTTCTTATCTAATCGTCTCGTATGATCGGTATATTGAGCAATGCTGACATTCTAACCGAGGTGTTTTCGACGCTTCGGCTCGACGGCGATCTCTATTTCCCCGCCATCTTGTCCGGCGATGTCGCGGTCGAGCTGCCGGCCGAACAACGGCGCATCCGCTTTCACCTCGTCCGGCAGGGAAGATGCTGGATCGGCCTGCCGGGGGGCGAACCTGCTGCTCTTTCCGAGGGCGACATGGCGATCATTCCCAACGGCGCTGCTCAGATCATTGCGGCCGCGCCTGGCGCCACGCCGCGCCCGCTGCCCGAGATCCTGACCAACGGTGCCCTCGCTGACGGCACGCTCCGCTATGGCGAGGGCGACCGAAGAACATCTCTTCTGTGCGGCTTCTGCAGTTTCGACGAGGGCATCGACCACCCGCTGCTCGCCACCCTGCCCAAGCTGATGGTCTTGCGGCCGGGCGAGCTGGGCGCTGAGCCGTGGACCATCGCATCGCTGCGCCTTCTGGCGCTCGAGGCCGACCTTGCCGTCCAAGGCACCAAAGGTATCCTCGGCCGACTTTTGGAGGTCATCTTCATCCAGGCAGTCCGCCGCCTCTCCGCCTCGGACGAAAGACCCGCCGGCTTCATTGCCGCTCTGGCCGACACACAGCTTTCGCGCGCCTTAGAGGCGATGCATCAAGAACCCGAGCGGGCCTGGACAATCGGCGATCTCGCCAACCAGGCCGGAATGTCCCGCGCGCGTTTTGCAGCCCGGTTCATATCCGTGGTCGGCCTGCCGCCTATCGGCTATCTGACCGTCTGGCGGTTGATCAAGGCGCGCGGTTTGCTAGCGACGTCGGACCTCGCCATGATCGACATCGCCGAACGCTGCGGTTACGCCTCGGTCCCGTCGTTTTCGCGCCGCTTTGCCAGGCACTTCGGGGTCGGCCCCGGCGCTTATCGCCGTTTCGCCAGATCCGGCTGACTGATCGGCGACCAAACGTGCATCTTCTGAGATCGGCGCCAAACCCCATCTATCGGTTGGGGT
>JBCCER010000092.1:0-16926 GCA_039030175.1 Pseudomonadota bacterium | reverse complement strand
GAGGTGACCACGACCGTGAGGTCAAGGGACGGCACGAGATAGAGCATCTGGCCGCCATAGCCGCGCGCGTAGGCGACGTTGTGGCCGCGCGCCAGGGCCAGGAACCAGCCATAGCCATAGGCATGGCCGGACCAAGGCGACCGGGTTCGGGGTGTCCAGGACTGTTCGATCCAATCCTCGCTGACCACCCTTGTTTGCTGCCACAGGCCGCTGAGCCTGGCCATCTCGCCAAAGCGCAGTAGAGCCATGGGCGACAGCGCCATGTCATTGCCGCCCATATAGAAGCCTTGCGGGTCGCGGACCCAGGGTGGGATCTCGATACCCAGCGGTTCGCCCAGCCAGTCTCGCGCGAGGCTCAGTAGGCTTTGGCCGGTTGCCTCGGCGAGGACCGCGCCCATCAGGTGATAGCTGCCCGTGGAGTAGAGCATCTGGGCGCCGGGCTCGGTCTCGAATGGGCGGCTGAGGACATAGGCGATCCAGTCCCGGCTGCTGACCCAGCGGCCGTAATTGGGGCCGGAGGTACGCTCCAGCCCGGCCTGCATGGTCAGAAGATCGGCGATGGTGATCTCGTAGACCCTTGGGTCGGCCTCGGCCGGGATCAGGTCGGCCAGGGGGCCGGCCATCGGCTGGTCCACGCCGGTCAATACGCCGCGATCCAGCGCCACGCCGGCAAGGGCGGCGACGATGGTCTTGGAGACGGATTTGACATTCGCCACCCGGTCCAACCCCGGCCCGCGAAACGCCTCGGCAAACGCGATTTCGCCATTGCGGGCGATGATCAGACTGTGGAGTTGGTCGAGCGTTGCGGCACGGGTGATCGCCCGCCCCAGCGCCGCCGGCTCCATGGCTGTGTCAGTCCCGTCGGGGACATCTTGGCCCAGCGCGGTGCCCCCAAAGACTATCGGGGCCATCACGGCCGCGCGCAAAAGGGTACGCCGGGGAAACGGGATGCTCATCGCTGTCCTTCGCCAAGCCTAGACAGCGCAAGCCGCCGTCCTACTGTCCCCCAATTCATCGAAAATGGGGGCTGCAATCAGCGATCCAAGCCGAATTGACGGCTTTGGGCCGCCCAGCCCGCCTGGGCTAGCGTTGGGCGACGATGCGTTCGTTCCTGATCCTCTCTGCCAGCTGGTTGAGCTGTGGCGAGTTGAGGGCCTGCTCGGTGCCGGCCTGGACCAGCAAATCGACATCCTCATCGGGAATGGTGAGGCCCGTGGGGATCTGTTCCAACCGCTCACGAGTGGCCTCGTCGGGGATCTGCTGCAGGGAATAGTGCAGGACCTGACCCTGGACAGGCTGGCAAGCTTGCGGGGTTGCATTGCGTTGGCACCGCACCTCAGTCAACGCCCTGGCCAGGGTGGAAATCTCTGCCTCAGCCAGCGCCAGCGTCTCGATGTTGTACTGGTCGATCTGGGTGCCGGAGACGAGGCTGATGATCTGGGCCAGACCGCTAACGGTCGGCTGCTGGGCCCAGCTGTCGTCCAGCGCGGCCTGTCCATCGACGGAAACCAGAACCACATCGTTCACCGTGTCCAGCCAGTTCGCTACCTCGTTAGAGGCGACGGAGTTGGTATCGAGGTCGCCCGCGATCAGGGCGTTCAGCATGCCGCGCATGGCCAGATTATCGGCGATGCCGCCATCCATCAGGTGGACATATCGCGTCTGTTCGGGGTCGAGATAGGCCTCGAATTGGGTCGATAGCGCCCGCAGTCGCCCGAAATCGACGGGCGAGGGCGTGTTGTCCAGCAAGGTCATCCATTGCGGTCGCCTGCCATCGCACTGTTCGGAATAGCTGTCCAAGGTGATGGGCGTGAACAGGACCGGAAAGCCGTTGGACGCTGCGATCGCGCGCGAAACCGGCAGGGATTGCAGGTCCGAGCACAAAAGATCGAAGTAAGTCTGATTAAACGAGAAGACGCTGCCGCGCGTGATGTCGGTGGCGTTGATGGTGATCAGCGGCGGGCCGAGCGCCTGCAGATCGGCATAGGTGGCGCCATCCAAATAAAGGTCGTCATAGACCTCGGCCATGGCGTCGTTCGTGCCGTAGAACGGGTCGACCGCCCATTGCCAGTTCCAAGGCGCGAGCAGGATATTGGCGATCTCGCCTTCCAAATTGTAGCGCAGGAATTCGTCGACATAGGTGTCGAACATCTGGTCGCGATAAAGCCCGTAGTAGCTGGCCGTGAAGGTGCCGCCCGACACGCCGGAGATGACATCGACCTCGTCCAACAGGCTGCGGCCGCCGCCTGTGTCGATTTGCCGGAGACCGTTCAGGAAGCCATAGGAAAACGCGGCCGAGCGCTTGCCGCCGCCGGATAGCGCCAGCGCGATCAGGGCGTTGCCCGTGCCGTATTCGGTGGCGAAGGTCTGAAATCGGTAGCCGCCCTCCGAGATGCCCGGCGTCGACTCATCGACGATCATGATCGCTTCGAGGGGCTGGTTTCGGTCGATGGTCGCGCAGCCGGCCATCGCGGTGGCCGTCAAACCGATCAGGGCGCCGCGCAGAAAGCGTTGGCGCCGAGATGCAAAGTTGGGCGGATTGCTCATGCCGCGGCCCGAGTAACAGCGGCCGCAAAGGGTGATGTCATCTCTCGAACTCCGTTCAGGGATTTGCTTCGTTGCAGGGTATCGCTCGCCGGTGTGAGCGCGATCAGAATAGGTAATGGGGCCACGACGATTGACACCACTTCTAGCTGACGCTTCTTCACATGTATATCCCGATAAGTGTTCGACGAAGGGGTGTGGGCGATGCGCTGGAGGTCTACATGCGCTGATGGCGCAGAGGTGACTTCTGCCGTCAGTCGCGATCAAGCCGTCCGGCTCTTTAGTCATTCCATGAGCGCAGCTCGGAGATCAGCCTCTTGACCGAACAATTGCACCCTAAGGTCAGGATGATGGGTTTGGTCAGTGCAGCTAAATTGCGCCTCAAGGATACGCATGGGGATGGCTGCTGGTCAGCTGCGGATATTGTGACGATTGGGCAGCAGCGGTGGCCGTGAGTGGTCCTGGGCAGACGACGACCGAATACCGGGCGCCGTGGGAGCAGTGGCTCAGCAACTAGAAAAGAGTATCGCGTAACTTTAAGGGGTGAAACCGGCTTGCTATTGTAGTTTGAGCTAAGGTTGATGTCAGCATTTGACTCGTTCCTAGGCTGTTGAGCCAAGTCATAGCTGCTGTTGCCGAGTTCTGAATCCCGGTAGTCCAAGGATGACGAGACAGCGAGGCTGGCTAGTGTCGCCACGTTTGCGCCGCTGCCTCAAAAAGGTGCCGGCGAGCCGCCGGAAGATCGGGCTCAGAGCGCCATCGTGGCTAAAAACCGTGTCATTGCGTCACGCCTGATGACTCGACCGAGAGTCTAGTTTATAAGCCGAGAGATTATCCGGTTTTGATCGAGTATACTAAATTTAATTCAATTCTTGGGAACAAGCGCAGCGTGGTCATCACGAAGATGACGACGACGAGAAAGTTCGCCATCGCAACAACGTTCGCCATCGCTCTGGCGGCTTGCAGCGGCAGCCAGGAACAAACGACATCTGACACGCTCCCAGCGCCGGAGATGCAGGGCAGTTCGTTCTTTTCCACTGAGCCAACCGAAACGAGTGACGTGACGAGGGCTGACAACGACAGCACACCAGGCAGTTCGATCGATTCGGAAAGCCAGGAGTTTCTCGATGATTTCAACGAAAGCTATCAAGAGCGTCAGGAACAAGATAGAGAGATGCGGGAGACGATGGAAAGAGTGCAGGAAATTCAAGAGTCTTATGAGACTCCCAGTTATGATCGGCCGGAAATTCTCAGCTACTAGAAACCTAGAAGAACGACTCGGCCGATACGGGCACAACTGTCTTGGCGCTGAGAGCGAAGGAATGTTTGACTCGATGATCGGTGGGTGCGAGCTGCTATCGTAGGGGCCGTTAGCCCTCTGGCGACACCATCCCCGTCCGCTCAGTAATCAATCCGTAATGCTCCACACGCCGGTGGCGGGCGAAATCGAAGATTGTTTCTTTGCCGAAGACCGTCGCGTCTAAGTCGCAATCGTGGACCAGCAGCTCGTCGCCCTCGGTCTTCGCCTGGGCGACGATGACGCCGTTAGGGTCGACGATAACCGAGCCGCCCATGAGGGGGTGGCCGTCCTCCACGCCGGCCTTGGCGACCGAGACCACCCAGCAGGAGTTTTGGTAGGCGCCGGCCTGGACCACGAGGTGGTTATGGAACATGCGTAGGTCGTCGGCTTCCTCGGGCCGCTGCGAGTTTACCGTCGGGGTGTTGTAGCCGAGCACGATCATTTCGACGCCTTGCAGGCCCATGACGCGGTAGGTTTCGGGCCACCTGCGGTCGTTGCAGACGGCCATGCCCAGGATGCAGCCCAGCGCGCGCCAAACAGGAAAGCCGAGATCGCCGGGTTCGAAATAGCGCTTTTCCAGATGTTGGAAGGCGCGGTCGGGGTCGTACTCGGAATGGCCCGGCAGATGCACCTTGCGGTATCTGCCGACGATGGTGCCGGTCTTGTCGGTCAGGATCTGGGTGTTGAAATGGTGGCCGTCTTCGGTGAGTTCGGCATAGCCCAGCGAGAGCGCGATGCCGGCCGCGGCCGCCTTGTCGAACAGGGGCTGAGTTGCCTCGTTGGGCATCGTGCGCTCGAACCAGGCATCGACCTCCGCCTGGTCGGTCATGTACCAGCGCGGGAAGAAGGTGGTGAGGGCAAGTTCCGGGAAGACGATCAGGTCGCAATTGTCGGCAATGGCTCGGTCGAGCAGGGCGTCCAGGCGTGCGACCACCGCTTCACGGCTGTCGGCCTTCTGGATCGGCCCCATCTGGGCGGCAGCGACACGGATGTTGCGCATTCAGTCTATCTTTCTCGAAAGCGGCCTACTTGGAAGAGTAACGCTGTGACGGCGTCAATCCGCTACTCCGGGTGGGTAAACAGGCCCATTGTGGAGGACCGATCAATCGGCGTCCCTTGTCCAAACCTGCCGATTGAGGTTCGAATTCTCGGCGTTCACCTCGATGTAGGTGCACTGCATTTCGTCCGGTGTGACGAGAGTGCAGGTGGTGGTGCCGTCATGGTCGATGATGGTCGCGCCGTCGCCATCGAAATCGATCACGCCGGCGACGATCTCTTCGGCTCTGGAAGAGGCCTTGACGCCGGAGAAGGTGACGCCGTCCTGCTGGTCGATGGTGACCACCAGCTCCAGCGTGTAGGAGCCGGTTAGGGGATCGAAGTGATTGACGTTGTGCTCGGAGTCACCGGAATCGGTCTGGATCCGGACGCCAATCGCGGAGACCTGCCAGGTGCCGAGGAGGTCGGGTATCTCCGTCGCCGCCGCGCTGCCGAAGATGATGCTGGAAGCGAGTGTTGCCGTAAGGAACCGTCCGATCATAAGCCTCTCCTTGAGATTGGGTGTCCGCTGAGCGGTTTGCCCGTAGCGGCCATTTGGGCCAAGCGAATGGACTAAGGCCCGTTCAAGGTGAGGGTGCCACATTGGACTGCGAACCGCTACGCCAGCGCGGCCGTTCTCCGCACTACCGAAGGCGAGGCAATCGACTGGCCGAACCTTTCGGCGACGGATATCCACGCTTCCTCTGGGCGAGAGGCGCATCGCGGTCTAATGGGCAATTGTTAATGCTTCCTTGAATGACAGCCTCTTACAGTTCGGCGTTTCTCGTGGCATGTTTCGCCCAAGGTTTGGCGTTCTAAGAGAGTTTTGGTGCATGAAATCGGGTGACCAGCCGCCGCGAAGTTTGATCGGCGCGTCCGACGTTGGCGAAAAGGCCGGTGGTAACGGCGAAAGCGAGGCGCTGATATCGGGCTTCGAAACAACCGGTACGCTGCCGAACGCTTCGGCGGGGCCTGTGGCGCCGGCCGCCAAGCAAGAGCCGGCAGCGGACAATGTGGACTATTCTGTCTCCGGCGGGCTTGCGAACCGGCTGGCGCAGATGAAGGTCTCGCTGGCGTTTACGTCCTACCAGTCAGGCCTGCTCTATTTCATCGGCCGCAACGCGCAAGGCGGGATCAACATCCACCAGGCGGGCATGCCCAAGCCCATGGGGCTGTGCCTGGACAAATCCGGCAGCTTGACCATGACCGGTGACTATCAAGTCATGCGCTTTGAAAACGTGCTTGAGCCAGACCAGCGGGTGAACAATCAGTTCGACGCCTGCTATGTGCCGCGCTTGGTGCATCTGACAGGCCGGCTGGATGCCCATGATGTTGGCGTGGACGACCAGGACAGGCCGATTTTCGTCAATACGCGTTACAACTGCCTGGCGACAGTGTCGCCGCGCCACAGTTTCGAGCCGATCTGGCGGCCGCCCTTTATCTCCGCGCTGGTCGACGAGGACCGCTGCCATCTGAATGGGCTGGCGATGGACGGCGGCAAGCCGCGCTATGCGACCGCCGTCAGCCGCTCGGACACCATCGATGGCTGGCGCGACCGGCGGGCCGATGGCGGCATCGTCATCGACATCGAGAGCGGTGCGATCGTCTGTACCGGCCTCTCGATGCCCCACTCGCCGCGCATGTATAACGACCAGCTGTGGCTGCTGAATTCCGGCACGGGCGAATTGGGTGTTGTTGAAGGCGCAGAGACCGGCAAGGGCACGTTCATTCCCAAGGTGTTTTGCCCAGGCTTCCTGCGTGGCCTCTCTTTCCGCGACGGTCTTGCGTTCGTTGGCCTGTCCAAGCCGCGCTACAAGCGCTTCGAAGGGCTGGCGTTGGACAAGCGCCTGCAAGACGCGGATTCCGAGCCCTGGTGCGGCGTCCAGATCATCGATCTGGCCAAGGGAAGCTGCGTCGACTGGCTGCGCATCGACGGCAAGATCGCTGAGCTTTACGACCTGGAAGTCGTACCCGGCCATGCCTGCCCGATGGGCGTCGGCCCGACCTCGCCGGAGGTGGCGAGCCTGATCACGCTGGCGGGCGAACGCTGAGGCGAGCTCGACGCGGGCGTCACCAAACTCCCCACGAACGGTGTGGTGGTCCGGCTGCTGACTTTGGCAGCGCCGGTCAGCGACACTTGCCCTGCCCATTGTGTTGGCACGCGAGATCGAGCTTGACAGAATGGTACATCGGTACCTAAGTATACGCATACGGATGATGGCCGCCGACGGTCACTAGCAACACGGAGCCAGACCATGTCCTCGTCTTCTGTTGAGTTGACGCGGGCGTTTGAAGCCGGTGAGATTGAACCGGGGGCGTTTCGGCATCTTGATCATGTGGTCGTCGCGTTCGAGATGCTGCGTAAGTACGACTTCATCGACGCCTCGCTGCTCTATGGCAGGGGCATTCGTGCGCTGGCCGAACGGGCTGGGGCGCCGGGCAAGTTCAATATGACGATCACGATGGCGTTCTTGAGCCTAATCGCTGAGCGTATGGGTAATCGCGACCATGCGACGTGCAAGGCCTTCCTGGTGGCCAATAAGGACCTTTTGTCGATGGATGCACTGACCAGTCGGTACTCGAGCGAGCGGCTGCGATCGGATCTGGCACGGGAGATCTTTTTGATGCCGGATATCGCCGCATAGAGGGCTGGGAAAGCCCTCTTCTCTCTCGAATCTAACGCGATCACAGGCGCTGGAATCGACAACCAAAAGCCGGTTCCGCCAAACGGTCTGATACTTGTGGTGCGATAAGTGTAGCAGCGCGGACACAGGGATCGGGAAACCAGCCGCTTGGCGCCGGTGCATGGGATTCTTTGTTTGCGCGAAGCAAGCCTGCTGGCCGAACATACCGCGATCATGCGGCGGTCGTTCAATCGCGCCGGCCACACGAACTAGAATTTCAAAGATGATTTTGCGTGGATGCGATCAAAAGGTCGGTCGCCGGTTTGGCCCCTCCGACAGTATAGACGGACGCTCCGCCTAAGCCACGTTGCATATGGTTTCGTTCAAGAGATTGCTGTTCGCCGAACAATTTTTGCAAAGCCGGTTGAACGTTGCGTTTCGAATTTGGGAGAGATGAGCAATGGGACCTGTCAGCCTAAGGGGTCTTTCGCTGAGCAGTATCAGTAGCCGAGTGGCCTTGGGCTCAGCGGCCGTTGGTATCGCTGTGGTCGGTCCGGTGGATAGTGCGATCGCGGCAGAAACATGTTCGCCGGCCAACGCCCCCGCCGATGCCGAGCCAATCGGCCTTTATGCCTTCGTTGATAACCCAGGCGGTTTGATCCTCGGGGCAACTTTCCCTGTTTACGGTACCCAGGTTGGGATGCTTGCCAAAAACTACGGCGGCGGGTCGATCACGGTTTTTGCAAATGAGACAGTGGGCAGCCCGGAGGGAGTTGGCGTTTTAGCGATAAATGGTGGGGGAACAACGTCGCTTAAGATCACGACAGTCGATGTGTGCGCGTTCGAGTCTGGGGTCGTCGGTCTCAACAACGGCACTGGAGACCTCACCATTACAACCTCGGGAGACGTAAGCGGGGGCAACGGCAGCGGTATCGATGCCAGAAACTATAATGGAGGGGCTGTCGAAATTACATCGACCAGTCCCGTGCATTCGACAGACGCTAACGCAGTCTACGCGTTCAACGATGTCAACGGGACGGACACGACGATTCAGATCACCGATGCCAGCAGTGGCGGTGGGAACGGTATCCAGGTCGATCATCGCGGCACCGGCGCCCTCTCCATAACGGTCAGCGGCACGGTGAGCGGCGTCATCGGCATCAATAATGTGGATACCTATGCGCGCGGCGCCACTATTGAGCTGACGCAAGGCGCCACTGTGGAGACGACGGGTCAGAAAGCCATTGTCGACGGCGATGGCGCCACGGTTCTGGAGTCACGAGGGGATATCCTGGGGCCGGTCTTCCTGAATGGCGGCGATGACCGGGTCGACCTTGTCGACGGGTCGGCCCCCGTGCTGATCGATCTGGGCGATGACGACGATCAGGTCCGGATTTTTGGCGCGAATGGAGGTGGGGGCTGGGACGATGCCGACTTCAGTGGCGGGTTCGATAACAATGGCGACCAGCCGCTGAACATCGTCGGGGGTGACGGCGATGACCAGCTTGCCCTGTTCGCCGTGACGGCGTTGGGCGACGCGCTGGGCGCTGGCACAGGCTTCGAGCAGATTTCGTTGCAAAATAACACGCTTATTGAGTTGAACAGCGCGGACCTCAGCCGGTTTGGCACCGTGATCGTCGATTCGTCGTCCACCTTACAGTCGATCGGTAACAGCCCGTCTGATTCCGGGGTGGGGACGTTGATCAATGCGGGCACCGTCGATCTGCAAGATGGCGCGGTGAACGACAGTCTGACGATCAACGGCAACTATGTCGGTGTGCCCGGATCGAAGATCATGCTGGATTTCGATGCCAGTACGGGGACGGCCGATCAGTTCGTTATCGCCGGCCAGGTAGGGGAGGCCGACATAGGCGATACGACGGTCGACCATGAGGTCACCACGGTCCATATCGAGATTCACGAAAGCGACGGTGACGGCGGACGTGTTGGCGATCAGGAATTGCAATCGTTGCTGGCGGATATCGAGTTGATCGAAGTCGCGGGTGACACAGCGAATGGCGACTTCGAACTGGCCGGGCCGGTGGAGTTCGGCATCTTCGACCATGAGCTTGTCTTCGAAGACGGGACCTATCGGCTGCGGCCGGATTTTTTCGACCAGATTTACATCTACGAAAACCTGCCCGGTGCGATGCAGACTATCGGCCTTGCGCTAACCGGACAACTGGTGGAGCGGGTTGGCGTGCGTTCAGCCGTGACCAGCCCGCTGACCGACTCTACCAGGAACCCAGTGCCCGGCGGGGCGCCGGTCGATAGCGCCGTCTGGGGTCGCGCGGTCGGGGTATCGTTGGACAGCGAGGGTGACCTTAACAGTTCGACCGGCACATCGTTCGAGCAAACGATCGGGTTCCTGCAGGCCGGCATCGATTTCACGATGCTGGAACGAGACAGTGGACGGCTGCTCGTCGGCGCACTGGGTCACTGGGGCACGAGCTCGCTGCACGTGCTGGATTCCGACGGCGGCGAGGCGGGCGAGGTCGGCTTCGACTTCTATGGAGGCGGGCTGACGGCGACTTGGTACTCGACCGCCGGCTGGTACTTCGACAATATCCTCCAGTACACGGCGTACGATATCGACATTAGTGGGGGCGAACGCTTCCACACCAGCGCGACGGACGGATACGGCATTTCCTTGTCGCACGAGCTGGGCTACCGCATCCCGATTTCCCAGACCGCTGCCTTGGTGCCGCAGGCCCAGATCGTCTATCAGCACACGGATTTCGACGACTTCATGGACGGGGACGGGATCGAAATCAGGCGCGATGACGGGGACAGCCTAGTGGGCCGCCTGGGCGTGGCGTTCGAGAACTCAGCCGCGATCGGAAGCGCCTTGGCGACGGGCTATATCGAAGGCAATGTGCTGCACGAGTTCCTAGGCGATAATGCGGTTGACCTTGCGACCGATCTAGGCGCTGTGGCGATCCGCCAGGATTTGGGCGGCACATCGGCAGAGCTTGGCTTTGGTGGGACGGTGGCGGTGAACCGGGGCGTCTCGCTCTTTGCCGAGGTCGACTACACCATCCCGTTCGACGATGGGGTTCAGGGCTTTCAGGCCTTGGGCGGCATACGGATTAATCTGAACCCGGCACCGCCGCCTCCGCCCCCGCCGCCGGCGGTGGTCGTGGAACAGCCGAGCTCGGCCTTCATCGTGTTCTTCGATTGGGACCGGGCGGATCTGACGCCTGAGGCCAACCTGGTCCTCGACGATGTGGTGGTGGTAGCCAACCAATTCGGCTACGCCTCGGTCCGTCTGGACGGCTACACGGACCTGTCGGGCTCAGCGCAGTATAATCTGGGCCTCTCCGAACGCAGAGCGAACTCTGTGGCCAACGGCTTGATCGCGCGCGGCATTGCGCCGGACGAGATCGTGATCCGAGCCTTCGGCGAAGAGAACCCGCTGGTCCCGACCCCGGACGGCGTCCGCGAGCCGCAAAACCGGCGCGTGGAAATTTTCCTCAGCTAAACCTCGGGGCACATCCCTAACCAACTTTCAAGCGCCGGCCCGGATCACTCCAGGCCGGCGCTTCTAATGGCCTTGCGTCATTGACAATCTGCGGTTGCCTGCCCTACTCGCGTCCAGTTCAATGCAATCGGAAATAGGAAGGCTCACCGGTTTGTGGCTATAGTTGTGGGCGATTCCGTCGGCGGAGGATGGACTCGTCAGCAGTGGAGTTGTCGGTGAGCACATGACGATCATCCTCCGCCGGAGCACAATGAGCCGGAGGAAAGACGTGCAGCCCGAACAACAACCCCGCACCACCCCTAGGCTCCTGCGCCTGCATCTCGCCCTCGGCACGGCGATCGTCGGCCTTGGCCTTACTACCGGTGTCGAGCGGCAAGAAGCTCTTGCCGGCACCTGCACCCCGCTCGCCGCTCTCGACATCGTATGTTCCGGCGCGGCGGACGCCGACGGCAACGACATGACACAAATCCTGTCGGGCGGCGGCGCCAATGTCAGTGTGACGACATCCGATGACTTTGGCATCGACACCTCGAACGATGGCGGCGATGCGCTCACCATCACGGGCATCACCGGGCTGATCTTCGACGACACAAACGACAACGGCTCGGCCATCACCGGGGCCGAGGATGGTATCGACGCCTCGAATTCCGGTGGCGGCGAGTTGTCGATCACAACAAGGGGCACGGTCACAGGGGTGACCGGCAACGGCATCAGCGCAAACAATGGCGGCGGTGGAACGGTGCTGACCATTCTAACGGAGACCGTCGGCGGCAGCAGTTTCGGCATCAACGCTGTGAATAGTGGCACTGGCGATTTGAGCATCACCGCCAATGGCCCGGTTACCAGCAACAACGATCAAGCGATCTACGCAAGAAACAACAATGGCGGCGCCCTGAGCATCACCGCGACCGACAAGGTATCGTCGGCAAACAGCGACGGCATCAATGCACAGAATGATAGCGATGGATCGACGCTGACAATCTCCGCTGCTGCCGTTAGCGGTGGAAACTTTGGGATCCTTGCCAGAAATTTTGGCACCGGCGATTTGAGCATCACCGCGTCCGGCTCGGTGACCGGCATGGCAAGCGCAGGCATCCGCGCCAAAAACTACAACGGAGGTGCCCTAAGCATCACCGCGACGGATACGATTTCGTCGACCGATGCTTCTGGCATCGATGCACGCAATGATGCCGACGGATCGACACTTACAATCTCGGCCACCGCCTCCAGCGGCGCGACTTTCGGTATCGATGCAAAGAACTTGGGCTCCAGCGATCTAAGCGTGACCGCGTCCGGTGCGGTGACGGGCGGCACAGGCGCAGGGCTGCGGGCCAGAAACTACAATGGCGGTGCAGTTAGCGTCGTTGCAACCGACGCAATCTCGTCCACCAGCGACGACGGTATTTTCGCCAGTAACGACGCCGCCGGATCGACCCTGACGATTTCGGCGGCTGCCGTCAGCGGTGCCAACGCGGGTATCGACGCCACCAACAAGGGGAGCGGTCATCTAACCATCACCACATCCGGCCCCGTCACCGGCGACGGCGATGGGATAAGTGCCCAGAACTACAACGGTGGTGACCTAAAGATCACGGCAAGCGACTCGGTATCGTCCACAAACGCCGACGGGATCTTCGGACATAACCATACGGGCGGATCCAACCTGATTGTCTCCGCCGCTTTGGCGAGCGGCGACACATACGGCATCGATACCCAAAATGATGGCACCGGATATCTAAGCATCGCGACCACCGGCCCGATATCCGGCGATAGCGGCGCCGGGATCAATGCCGTCAACAGCAATGGCGGCGCCGTGACAATATTGGCCGTCGATTCAGTCTCTTCGACCGGCGGCGATGGACTTGCTGTTCTTAACAATTCCGGCGGGTCCACCCTTGAGGTTTTGACGAAGGCGGTTAGTGGCGCCGGTTACGGCATCACTGCGGTCAATAAAGGCGGCGGCGATATGAGCGTCACCGCGGCAGGGCCCGTGACCGGCGGAAGCAACGCCGGGCTGTACGCCAGAAACAATAGCGGCGGCGCGCTAAGCATCACGACGACGGACACCGTATCGTCGACGGATGCCGACGGCATTTTGACACAGCTTGCAGGCGGCGGGACGACGCTAACCATTTCGGCTGCCTCCGTCAGCGGCGGCAACCGAGGGATCTTTGCCAGGAATTTCGGCACTGGGGATCTGAACATTACCGCCACAGGCCAGGTGACCGGTGGTACGGCAGAGGCCATCCTGGCCCGGAACTATAATGGCGGCGCCGTTGTCCTCACGACCACGGGGCCGGTTTACGGCGCGAGCGGAAATGCCATCAGTGTAGTCAACAATGCCGACGGTTCGAACACAACGATCTCGGTCGAAGACGTCAACGGCAAAAGCGGGGCCGGCCTTCAAGTGGATCACCGCGGAAGCGGCGATTTGCTGATCACGGTCAGCGGTACGGTGACCGGCACGACCGGCATTATCAACTCCGATACGGTGTCGAATGGCGGCAAAATAGTGCTGACCGACACCGCTACTGTAGAGGCCACCGGCAACAATGCCATCACTGACGGTGATGGCGACACGCATCTGTCCAGCGAAGGCGCCATCGTTGGCAACGTGCTGCTGAGAGGCGGTCAGGATACGATGGACCTCATCGCCGGCTCGGCACCCGGTACAATCGATCTGGGTGATGACGACGATGCCATTAACGTTTTTGGCAGTAGTGCCGGGGGGACTTGGGACGATAGCGATTTCAGCGGAGGGTTCGACAATAATGGCGCCAATCAGCCGCTCAGCCTTGTCGGGGGCGACGGTTACGACACCGTTTCGCTGTTCGGGGTCACGGCGGCGAGCGCGGCGCTCGGGGATGGATCGGGTTTCGAGTTACTGTCCTTTTTGAACAACACGGTCATTGAGCTGAACAGCGACAATCTCAGCGATTTCGGCGCCCTCTTTGTCGATCAGAGTTCGACGCTGAAATCCGAAGGCAACAGCCCGTCGGATTCTACCGTGGGAGCCTTATTCAATGCGGGCGCGATTGACCTTGAGGATGGGGCGTCCAACGACAGCCTCACCGTTGAGGGCAACTATGCAGGTGCCTTGGGGTCAACGATTTGGCTCGACTTCGACGGCAATACCGGCACATCTGACCGGCTCGTTTTGCTGGGCGATATTAGCGAGGTAGCAATCGGTGACACGACCGCCAGCCACGAGGTCACAACGATCCATATCAATACGGGCGGGTTCGGTGAGGGCGAAGGCCTGGAAGGACGAGACCTGCAATCCTTCCTGGACGATATTCACCTGATTGAGGTTTTGGGCGCGGCGGAGCTGGATGATTTTGAGCTTGCCGGCCCGGTGGAGTTCGGCGTCTTCGACCATGAGCTGGTGTTCGAGGATGGCACCTTCCGGCTACGGCCGGACTTCTTCGACCAGCTTTACACCTATGAGAACTTGCCGGGCGCGATGCAGACGATCGGCCTGGCGCTGACCGGGCAGTTGGTAGAGCGGGTGGGCGTGCGCTCGGCCGTTCCCAGCCCGCTGACGGATGCGAGCGGGGCGCCGGTGCCGGGCGGTGGACCGGTCGACAGCGCGATCTGGGGGCGGGCCGCCGGCCTGTCGCTGGACAGTGAAGGTGATCTGGACAGCGTCACCGGGACATCGTTCGAACAGACCATCGGCTTCCTGCAGGCCGGCGTTGATGTGACGGTGCTGGAGAGGGATAGCGGGCGTCTGCTCGTCGGGGCTTTGGGCCATTGGGGCACCAGCTCACTCGACGTCCTAGACTCCGATGGCGACGAAGCCGGCGGCGCTGGTTTTGACTTTTATGGCGGTGGCTTGACGGCGACCTGGTATTCAACCGGCGGCTGGTATTTCGACAATGTCTTCCAATACACCGCCTACGATATCGACATTGATGGCGGGGCGCGGTTCGAGACGAGCTCAACGGATGGCTACGGTATCGCCCTCTCGCACGAGCTAGGCTATCGCATCCCGATCAGCGAGACGGCAGTCCTGGTGCCGCAGGCGCAGATCACCTATCAGCACACGGACTTCGATGATTTCGTCGACCCGGACGGTATCACTATCAGTTTGGACGATGGCGACAGTCTGGTCGGCCGGCTGGGCGTTGCGTTTGAGAACAGCGCGGTGATTGGCAGCGCCTTGGCGACGGGCTATGTCGAGGCCAATGTGCTGCACGAGTTCCTGGGCGACAACTCGGTGAGCCTTGGGACCGAGCTGGGCTCCGTGGCGATCAGCCAGGATCTGGGCGGCACGGCGGTGGAGCTGGGCTTCGGCGGGACCATTGCCGTCAACCGGGGCGTGTCGCTGTTTGCCGAGGTGGACTATCAGATCCCGTTCGACAATGGCTTGCAGGGCTTCCAGGCCTTGGGCGGTATACGGATCAATCTAGACCCGGCACCGCCGCCTCCGCCGCCGGCCCCGGTGGTGGTCGTGGAACAGCCGACCTCTGCGTTCATTGTGTTCTTCGATTGGGACCGCGCGGAGCTGACGCCGGAGGCCAATCTGGTTCTGGACGATGTGGTAGTGGTGGCCAACGAGGCCGGCTACGCGTCGATCCGTCTTGACGGCTACACAGACCTGTCGGGTAGTGCGCAGTACAATCTGGGCCTGTCGGAGCGGAGAGCCAACTCAGTGGCCAACGGCCTGATCGCGCGCGGCATTGCGCCGGACGAGATCGTGATCCGGGCCTTCGGTGAAGAAAACCCGCTGGTCCCGACGCCGGACGGCGTCCGCGAGCCGCAGAACCGGCGGGTTGAAATCTTCTTGCAATGAGAGACTGGGACCAAGCCGGGACGGCATAGCATCCGCTAGAAGATGCTCAATCCTCCTTTCCATAGGTGAGCAGGACAACGCCGCTGTCATACGGCTTGGCGTCGACGAGCGTGAAGCCGCGCCGGCCCGTCTGGTCGCCGAACAGGTGGACCCCCTCGCCGATTGCAACCGGGGCCAGCTTCAAGATTAGCTTGTCGATCAGGCCATTGGCGGCAAGCAAGCCGGCGAATTGGCCGCCGCCGCATAGATAGATGTTGCCGCCGTCGGCATCCTTCAAACGCCTGACCGCGTCCAGCCAGCCCTCTCGGACAACCGCAACCTCCGCATCGCCTGGCAGGACGAGGGTGCTGGAAAAGATGTGGTGGTCCATATGGGGGTAGGCGCGCTTTCCGGGCTCAAGCCCGAACGCATAGCCGAACTCATAGGTCCGCCGGCCCATGATCACAGTCTGGTAAGTGCCGAGACGCTCGAAATAGTCGGCGGCGTGTTGGCCTTCGGCGGGGAAGGCGGAAATGTCGTCGTTGGCGCCGGCGATAAAGCCGTCCAACGACGTCGCAACGTCGTAGGTAACGCTTCGCATGGGGAGAAGTCTCCAGAAGATGTCAGATCGGTCGGCGTCGCGTTTGTGCGCAGCCGCTAAAGCGAATGCCGGATTACCGGTAACCGTTGATCATCTGACTCGCACTCCTCTGAAGAGGGGCGGTTGATAGAGGGAATGGCCCTCTTTTGTCAATCTCGATCGGTGTCCTGAGGTTCGCCGATTTCGATCACATGGCCGTCGGGGTCGTAAAAGCGGAAGACGCGTTGGTTCCAGTCTTGGCGTTCGATCGGGTGGATCAGTTGGACCTGGGGGGCGATGGCGGCGAAGGCGGCGTCGATGTCGTCATGTTCGAAATAGAGTAGGAGGTTACCTGCGCCGTAGCCGTTGTTGGCCTTTGCTTCCGAGCCCCAAATCGTACGCTCCAGCGAGCGCCCGTCATGGATGGCAAAGCCGGCTTCGAATTTGACGAAGTTGCCATGGTCCTCTAGCGGGGTCAGGCCCATGATTTCGGTATAGAAGCGGCGCGCGCGCTCGATGTCGGCGACGAAGGGGATCGGGTTGATAAAGCGCATGGGGGAGGCTGGGTTGTCCCTTCGGCTGTTCTGG
>JBCCER010000091.1:0-16956 GCA_039030175.1 Pseudomonadota bacterium | reverse complement strand
TTTTTCGGCGAAGTGACGCTCGAGCGGCAAGGTATTCTCAGCCTATGGACACCGACCCTCGCCACCATCGATTGGGGTATCGTCGCCCTCACGCTGGTCAGCGGCGGTCTTCTGCTGTGGCTGCGCTGGTCCATCCCGGCCGTACTGGCAACCGTTGCCGGTCTGTCTCTTATCTTTCGGCTCCTGATCTAGGCGCTTCGACTTAGAGCCTGTCTCGAAACTGCTTACGGTCTGCATCGTCGCCGGATTTGGGAGTGTGAGGAGCGGTGGCGCCGGCGATGCTGGATGCATCGTCAAGCCGGCGCAACGCGGCAATCGCAATTCCGGCGACGACCCGAAGGGCCGTCTTATCAAGGCTTTGGGACTGCGTCGTCCGCCGCTTACGATGCGCCCGGCATCGCGGCGCGACACCCTCCTTGCCCAAAACCTTGATAAGACGGTGCAGGCCATAAGCAGTTTCGAGACAGGCTCTTAGCCGCCCCACCGCGGTATCTCCAGCACCGGTCAATTTGACGTGTTGCGGACTTTAGCGGCCAGGGGCAATCCCCTACGGTATCGAGGGGTTCACGAAGGTTAAGCTGTGCGGAGGCCAGCCTTGAGCGGACGACAGGGTCAGAATGCCGCCGGCGATAATGGTCGGGGCCACCAGCAGCGGCTTCGTGCAGCCTTCAGGAAGGAAGAGCAGACCGGGCTGACTTTCGTCCTTTATGCGCGTTTCCTGGTCCTGTCGATCCTGCTGATTTGGGCGTTGGCCACGGCGCGGGTCGAATATGCCCTGATCTACGTGCTGATCATCGTCGCCTTCGGCGCGCTGGGCGCCGTGCCGCTGATCTTGCGGCGATATGGCATCTCGGGCCTGGGCGTCATGGCCGTTTTCTTCACCATCGACGTCATTTTGCTGACCTATATCCTGATGGTCCCCGGCTCGATGTATCCGTCGACCCTGACGCCGCAATTCAACCTTCAGCTTCCCAACTTCCTTTATCTCTGCCTTTTCGTTGTCGGCATGGCGATCAGCTACTCGCCTATGCTGGTCTTGTGGACCGGCAGCGCCGCCATGATCGCCTGGAGCGTGGGCATGTTCTGGATCATTTCCCTGCCAGAATCCCAGGCCTATACCCTCGCCGAATTGCTCGATTCCTCTCGTTTCAGTGCTGAGGATCGGATCGAGATCACCTCGTCGCGGCTCTTCGTGTCGCTGACCCATTGGTACAACCGCCTCGTCTTCCTAGCGCTGGTAACGTTGGTGATCGCCGTCGCCGTCTGGCGCTCGCGCCGCCTGCTTCAGCAGCAGATCTCGGCCGAGGCGGCCCGCGCGGGCCTGTCCCGTTACTTTTCGCCCAACATGGTCGACCGCTTGTCGACGGCCGACGACACGCTTCAATCTGTCGACAAACGGCAAATCGCCGTGCTGTTCGTCGACATTGTGGGGTTTACCGAGATGGCGGAACGTTTGGGGCCTGAAAAGGTGATCGCCATGCTGCGGAGTTATCATCGCCGCATGGCCCAAACCGTGTTCGACCATGACGGTACGATCGACAAATATATCGGCGATGCCCTGATGGCGAATTTTGGCACACCAGAAGTTGGGCCGCATGACGCCTCCAACGCCCTGCGCTGTGCCTTTGCAATGATCGACGAGATCGAGGCCTGGAACAATAAGCGCGCGGAACGCGGCGCCGAAGCCATTCAAATCGGTATCGGTCTTCATTTCGGAGACGTGGTGACCGGCAATATCGGCGGCGAGAACCATTTGGAATACGCCGTTCTCGGCGACACGGTGAACTTGGCAAGCCGATTGGAACGGCTGACCCGGGCGCTCCAAAGCCCGATCGTCGTTAGTGGGGAGTTGGTTGCAAGGGTCCGCGCCGAGGATGACAGCACTGAAACTCTGTTGGCAAGGCTGGCCGAGAATAGCGAGACGACGGTTCGAGGACGTCGCCAACCGGTTTCGGTCTGGCGGATTAAGGAAGTCACAGAGAGAGGTGCGTCAACGTAGCGGTCTTGACTCAAAAACCACCAATGTTCATGATTTGTTCTCGTCAGAGAACGGAGAACGACATGACCGCACGACACGCCGCCATTGCCCCCAATTATGAAGAACCGCTGGAGCTTTCCGCCCCACCGGAAGACGAGGCCGATCGCCTGCTGCGCGATTGGGGAACACGCTGCGCCTTGCGGCAGGCCCAATCCCGCCTCGATTACTGGCAGTCCGTCGTCACCCGCCTGTCGGCCCAGCCGACCGAGATAAGCTGGGCCGATCTGACCTGCCGCAAATCGCGCCTTCGCCAGGTAGGCCGGGCATGACAAACACCACGACGGGCGCCTCAGATGCGCACTCAGAAAAGCCGCGCGGCGAGCATGACGATGTGCGCTTTACCATTGAACTGGCCATGCGCGGGGTCGGCTACCGCCACCGTCGACGCAAGAAGCCCTATGTCCAGTCCGAGGATGACGCCCATGTCATGGCCGGCCGCGCCGCCGATGCCCTGCGCGCCAAGTACGAGTTCATCCGCAAGCCGCCAGTCGAGCAGTCATGGGTCGCACCGCCCGCCAGCACCGATTAGAGGATCTGGGCCCGCGTCACGAAATACGTCTGTCGGACTTGCATGAATGGCACATCATCCGCATCCGTTGCCAATGGTGCGGCCGCTCTGGCCAGCTCTACCCGTCGGTACTGAAAAAGCGCTACCAGACCGGCCAGCGCCTGATCGATCTCGAACGCAGGCTGCGCTGTAAGTCCTGCGGCAACACGGACGGCAATATATGGCGTATCTATCGTCTGCCGCGCGACTGACGCCACTTGGCAGGGTCAAGGAAATCGGATGCCCCCCTCAAACATCACTCATATCGCTGAACAATTCGGCGGCGCGGGAACGCCCGAACAACTCAGCGGTGGACAGGGGCAGTCTTGGAAAACCGAAACAAGCGACGGCCCAATCGTCATCAAGCCATCTCCGACCCTGGACGAGGCGCGGTGGGTCGGCGAGACATTCTCCCAGCTAACCTTCTCGCCAGGCGTCCGGGTTCCGCGCCCCGTACTCTCGAACCAGGGCGAATGGATCGTCGAAGGCCACACGGCCTGGACATGGCTGGACGGTCAACAGGCAGACGGTAGGTACAGGCAGAAGATCGACGCCGCGAGGGCCTTTCACGCCGGGCTTCGACCGCTTCAACGGCCCGACTTCCTGGACCGCAGGACCGACCCTTGGGCAATGGCCGACCGCGTTGCCTGGAGCGAGGCGGCGGCGGACTATGACACGCATTCGATGGAAGCGCTTTCGCCCGTGCTCTCGATGATCGACGCAACCCCGGCGCCAAGCGACAGCCAAGACCAACTGATCCACGGCGACCTGTCCGGCAACTATGTCTTCGCCGATAACCGCGCCCCCGGCATCATCGATATCACGCCCTATTGGCGGCCGGTCGGGTTTGCCGAAGCCGTCATTTGGGTCGACACGATCTGGTTTTCGAAGATCGCCGAGCCAGCCCATTTTGCCCAGCAGTGGATGCGCGCCTTCGTGCTGCGCGCGCTGGCCCGGCGCATTGCCGAACAACCCGAACAGGTTGCAGCCGGAATGAGGTCGGCCGAGGACGCCGCCGGCACGGTAGCCAAGCTCCGCGCCGCAACGGGCAGGCTTCTCGAACCGTGGCCGTCACATTAACGCCTGGCGAAATCTTCCCTAGTCGACCAGCAGGCGACCTTCAAACTGGATAGCAACCCGGTGGCGCTCTAGGTTGTCTTCTCAATTCAGCGAAAATCCTGGGGCCATATGCGACCGAAGTGCCTTTTTATCAGTGTCCTGGCAGCCCTCGGCTTGCTTGTCGGACAGGCGAGCAATACCAGCGCCCTTGGCCAGGCGGAAATGCAGACCGACCCTTGGATCATCGATACCGACATGGACCTTGATGACTGGCTGGCCCTGCTTTTGGCTCTCGGGCACTCGCGTGCCGACATAAGAGCTGTCAGCGTGGTCGGCGATGGCGGCAACCGTTGCCCCGACGCGGCCCTTTCGGCCCTTGCCATTGTCGAGTTGGCCGGCGAGGGCCGCCACATCCCCGTCGCCTGCGGGGAGGGCTTTCCGGTGGACGGTTTTCATTCCATGCCGACAGCCTGGCGGGACGAGTCCAACAGCGCCAACTTCGACGCACTGCCGGCCGCCTCTGGCACTCTGGCGCCGGTCGATGCGGTCGATCTGGTCACCCAGACCCTGCGCGATTCCGACCAGCCGATTTCGATCCTGTCTCTGGCCCCCCTGTCCAACCTTGCCCGCGTCTTTGACCAGGCCCCCGACGTCATCCCCATGGTGCGCGAAATCGTCATTATGGGCGGCGCCGTTCATGCCAGCGGCAATGTCGCCGTGCCCGGTTTTCCGAACCTCCCGCCCAATTACGGCGCCGAATGGAACGTCTTTCTCGATCCCGTCGCCGCGGCTGCCGTGTTCACATCCGGCATTCCCATTCGTCTCGTACCGATTGACGCGACCCGCCATGTCCCGGTGAGCGATCATCTTACCTACACCATTCTCGAGGGCATCGACACACCGGCCGGTCGCCTTGCCGCCCAAATCCTGGAAGCCGTCGGCGCCATACCCAGCTTCTACCTGTGGGACCCGCTGGCCGCGAGCGTTGCCCTCGACCGGGATGTTTGCGACTACCGCATGGTGCCGCTGACTGTAAACACGACGACCTCTCCCGAAGGCTGGTCCTACCCAGGCACGGCCGCCGATTTCCCGCAGGAAAATTGGCGCGGCGAGCCCAGGCGCCACTTCGATGCCGCCACCAGCGGCGCCACCGAAATCGACCCAGATCACGGCACGTGGGTGGTAATGTGTGCCTGGCCAAACGTCGTCGCCTTTACCGACAGCTTGCGCCACTCGCTGTCAAACGAATGAAAAACAGGGGGAACACATGCGACCAAAACGCTTCTTCCTCAGCGTGCTAGCCACGCTCGGCTTACTTGTCGGGTCGGCAAGCGATACCGGTGCTCATGCCCAATCCGGGGCGCAGACAGACAACCCGCAGAGGGAAGACCCTTGGATCATCGATACCGATATGGGCCGCGAGGACTGGTTGGCCTTGCTGCTGGCTCTTGGACATCCAAGTGCCGACATTCTGGCCATTAGCGTCGTTGGCGATGGCGTTGGAAGATGTCCGGCGGGTGCCCAAACCGCCCGCGCTATCGTCGCCCTGGCATCGGATGACGATGACATTCCCGTTGCCTGTGGCGCCGACTACCCCATGGATGGCTATCACGCCATGCCGGCCGATTGGCGGGACGCCACCGATATCTCGGCCTTTCCTGCACTGCCGCCCGTGCCCGCCGAAGAAGCCCCGGGCGACGCGGTCGACCTCATCATCGCAACCCTGCAAAGTGCCGATCGACCGGTCTCGATCCTGACCATCGGCCCCCTGACCAATGTCGCCCTGGCTCTTGACCAGGCGCCCGACATCGCACCCCACATCCGGGAGATCGTGATGATGGCCGGCGCCGTCTATGCGGCAGGCAATGTCGCACAACCAGGCTCCACCGATTTCCCGGCCGGTTCTACAGCCGAATGGAACGCGTTCATCGATCCGGTGGCTACCGCCATGGTCTTGTCCTCCGGCGTGTCGATCCGGCTGGTGCCGCTCGACGCCACCAACCATGTGCCCGTCACCGATCGTCTATCGTCAGCCCTATTGGACGGCATCGACACGCCGCAATCGCGTTTCGCCCGCGAGGTCGTCGCCTCGGTCCTGGAAGCCGGCGGGTTTTCCTTCTGGGACCCGCTGGCAGCAAGTGTCGCGCTGGACCGGGCGGTGTGCGACTATCAGATGGTGCCCCTCCTCGCCAACGACGCAACCGCCGACCAAGGCTGGTCCTATCCCGGCACCACAGCCGACTTTCCGCCAGACAATTGGCAAGGTGTTCCCCGACGCCATCTGGAGGCTAACGCCAGCGGCGCCATCGAGATCGACCCGGACCATGGCTCCTGGATCTTGGTCTGCAGCCGCCCAAACGTCACCGCCTTCACCGAGAGCTTTCGCCGATCTCTGGCTGGCGGCTAAGCACATCATTTGATCAATTATAGAAGAAATTCTTTCATTTGATTTATCCGATCCCATATCATTTCCATAAGGGAGTGAGGAGATCATGCAGCTTGTCCCCGTCGCCAGTGGCGAAACGCCGCCATTCGATCAGAAGATCAGCGCCCAGGAGGCTGCAGCGATGGCGCGGGCTGTAGTTAACCTTTTCGACCGCTGGGGGCTGACTGACGCCCAGGCGCGAACCCTGCTGGGCGAGGTTTCGGCAGCCACCTACAATCGCTGGAAGAAGGGCAGTTTACCCCGTCTGTCCGTCGATCTTTGCACCCGCCTGTCAATCCTGATGGGCATCCACAAGGCGCTGCGCATCCTGTTTTCCGACAACGCCCGCGCCTATCGCTGGGTGATGGCGCCCAACCAGGCTTTCGGCGGCAAGACGGCACTCGACATCATGCTCGGCGGCACGATGACCGACCTGATGCGCGTGCGCCACTATCTCGACGCCCAGCGCGGCTAGACCGACCCCGCGTGGACATCCCGACACGCCTCGTCGACTGGCCTGATGCGCGGCGGATCATCTCGACCCGTCATCCGCCGATCCACCTGTTCGAAGATATTGCCGACCCGGCCGATTGGGATCTGATCGGCAATGGCGAGGCCAAGACCAATCCGCGCCTCGCCGAAAACGTCGGCAAGCTCGACCTGGTCCCGGCCGGCCGGAGGGTCAGCGGCCCCGGGGCCTCGAACGTCATGTCCCCCTTCGTCCATACCAGCACCGATCGGGCCGGCCGCTTTCATGACGGTACGTTCGGTGCCTACTACGCCGCAAGGACCTTTGAAACGGCCCTTGCCGAGCACAGCCACCACCGGGCGATTTTCTTCCGGTCAACGGCGGAGGAGCCCGGCTGGTTTGCCCAGTACCGCGAACTGGTCGGCAAGATCCGGCACCGGTTTCACGACCTGCGCGGCTGCAATTCATCCTATGCCACGTTTCTCGACCCCAACGACTACGCTCCGTCACAAAGACTCGCCCGCCGTCTCAGATCCGCCGGCTCCGACGGCATCGTCTATCCGAGCGTTCGCGACCCGGCCGGCGAATGCGTAGCCGCCTTCTGGCCCCACGTAGTCGGTATCCCTGTCCATGGCCGCGCAATCGGCTACCACTTCGATGGCCGCGGCATCGACTATGTCCGCGACGAAACCAGCGGTCAGGTTTTCTCTCTTCGCCGAGACACCGGTTAAGTCGCCGTCAAATGGTGTGACACCGATCACTGATGTCGTGGCACTAAAACCGGCAGAACGCCTTGTAATTAGACAAATATTATTCGATCCCAATTGGTTGACGTGCAGTTCACGCAGCCCAGTCAAAATGATAAAATCAAAAGCATCACTGTTCTGGCGCGGCCCCTGAGGCGGCCACGGTGTTCGGCCGGTTAGAGCAAGGCGGACACGACAGATCGATCGGTGAAAGGGTCATGGAAAAATCAGCAGTCCCTTACAGGGCATTGTTCAGCCTGATCGCGGTAATCTTCGGCCTGCGCATCCTCGCGCAATTGGGCGCGACCGAGACAGGCTCACAGTTCCTGCCGGCCTTTTCTCTTTGGCACAGCAGCACGATGCCCTACTGGGCATTGCTCACCGCGCAACTGGTCATCCTCGCTTTAATCGTGGCGGCGATCTTTGCCGCGCCGTTCAAGACCAAGCGCCCGGCTCTTGGTGCCGCTCTCATCTCACTCGGCTGGATCTATGTCGCCGTCCTGGTCACACGGTTGGTGATCGGCGTCTTCGACCTCAGCGCGCTCACCTGGTTCGACGGTGCGATATCCACCGCATTTCATTTTGTCCTGGCCTCTTTCGTCCTTCTCCTAGGTTCGGCTTGGCGCGATCGCACCGGCGATATCCCCCCAATAGCAAGGCTGATCGCGCGCTATGCCGGCTATCCCGCCCTGATCGTAGGCGGCTACGCACTTTTCGTTTGGCTGGTGGACACCGGTTCACCACTGCTGTTTTCCTCCTACCTCGCCGCCGCGATTGCCACGTTTGGCATCCTTCTGCACGAGACATTCGTGCCGGCGCGGGAGGAGTGGCGACCGCACGCCTCGGACGTTGCCAATGACGGGTTGTTCCTCACGTTCGTTCAAGTCGGCCTGCCCCTGGCCCTGCGTGCCGGCGCCCTCGCCCTGATCGTCTGGATCGCCGAGACCGAAGACGCGCCGCTAGGCGGCATTTGGCCGACGGAATGGCCCGTCTTGGCCCAGGTCCTGCTGATGCTGGTGATCGCGGAGTTCTTTCGCTACTGGATCCACCGCACCTTGCATACGGTCGGGCCCTTGTGGCGGCTCCACGCCGTCCATCACGCCTCGACCAAGCTCTACACCATCAATGTCGGCCGCTTTCACCCGCTGGACAAATCGCTGCAGTTTCTCGGCGACACGCTGCCCTTCCTGCTGCTGGGCGTCGCGCCTGAGGTCTTCGCGGTCTACTTCGTGCTCTATGCCATCAACGGCTTCTACCAGCATTCGAACGCCGATGTTCGCCTTGGGCCGCTGAACTGGATCGTCGCCGGGCCGGAGCTGCACCGCTGGCATCACTCCGCCGAGCTGGACGAGGCTATGTCCAACTACGGCAACAATCTGATCGTCTGGGACACGGTGTTCGGCACCCGCTTCCTGCCGACCGACCGCAAGCTCGGCCGCATCGGCATCCAAAACCCGCATTGGCCGCACGGTTTCCTGGCCCAAATGGCCGCGCCGTTCACCACCTCGACCGAGGCTGCGAAGGACTAATCCCAATGGCCGCAACGATGATCGCCAACCGGGCCATCGACGCCTTCATGCTGTGGAACCAGATGTCGCTGCGCGCGCCGCTATTGCGCGCCGCCAAGAGCCCGGAGCAGACCCAGCATGACCTGCTGATCAGCATCTTGGCCGACAATGCCGACACCGAATTCGGCCGCGACCATGGCTTTGCCGACATCAGGAGTTTCGACGACTACCGCGCCCGCGTGCCAATCCGCCCGTTCGACCAGCTAGAGCCCTACATTCTGCGCCAGCAAGAGGGCGAAAAGGCCCTAACAGACGAACACCCGGTCTACTACGCCCGTACCAGCGGCACGACCGGCCGCAGCAAGGACATCCCGCAGACCAGCCACGGCCTGAAACAGGTGAAGGACGCCCAGCGGCACCTGGCGCTATCCCTCTGGCGCGGAACCGGCTTCTTCAAGGGCTCGATCTTGGGGTTCGCCAGCCCGGCGGAAGAAGGGCGGCTGAAAAACGGTACGCCCTACGGCTCGATCTCCGGCACCACCTACCGATCCCTGTCCCCGATCATGGCCCGCAAATTCGTCCTGCCTCCCAGCGCGTTCGCGATCAAGGATTTGGAGGCCAAGTATCAGGCCTACGCCCTCGGAGCCCTGGCCGCCGATGACATTACCGGTCTTGTTGCCGCCAACCCGTCCTCCCTGCTGAAGGTCCAGACGCTGATCCAAACCATGGCGCCGGAGCTCTTGGAAACGCTGGCCCTTGGCAGCGGCAAGGGCGTGCGGGACGAAGCCGTCTCTCTAGCCGCTGAGATCGTCGCCATTCGCGGCCTCGACCGGGCCAACCGTCTGCGCGAAACCCTTGCAGCGAAGGGCCGTCTTGATCCCACGGATATCTGGCCGCGTCTGGCCGCTGTGGCGACCTGGACCGGCGGCAGTTGCGGCGTCGCCCTCGGCCGCGTTCGCGCTAACCTGCCGCCTGACGTCAAGATCGTCGAGTACGGCTACAGCGCCAGCGAGTTCATCGGCACGGCGACTATCGATGCCAAGGACGGCATCTGCCTGCCGCAACTGACCCATCACGTCTACGAATTCGTGCCCCGCGCCGATTGGGAAGCGGGCGAGCACACGTTCCTCGGCCTGCACGAGTTAACGCCCGGCCAGGAATATTACATCTTCATCACCACCCGTTCGGGCCTTTACCGCTACCACATCAACGACATTGTCCGGGCCGAATCGGGCCTGCCCGGCTGCGTGGCCATCCGGTTCCTGCAAAAGGGAAGGGGTATCACCAACATCACCGGCGAGAAGGTCAGCGAGCATCAGATCGCAACCGCCGTGGTGGAGATGCTGGACGGACTCGACCTGCAAACCCCGGGGTTCATGGCGCTCGCCGACGAGCAAGCCGCGCGATACGTTCTCCATATCGAATGCGGTACAGACCCGTTGCCCGCTAGCCTTGCCGACCAGATCGAGAGCAAGCTGCGAACGCTAAACAGCGAGTATGACGACAAGCGCGGCAGCGGCCGGCTTCATCCGCTGGAGGTGCGGCAGTTCGCCGTCGGGGCCTGCGACGAGATCAAACGCTGGAGCGTAGAGAGCGGCGTTCGCGAGGCACAGTACAAACCCCTGCTGGTCGCTTACGCGCGCGATTGGGCCGCCAAACTCGCCCCGCTCACCGTCGACAGGATGGCCGCGTGAGCCTCGCCCTACGGGTCGGCCAGTTCCACAGCCGCATGCGGTTTCGGTTCAGCCACGCATCGGCCGATCGATCCGCGACTGAGAACGTCATCGTCGAGGTCGCCGACCCGGACGGTGTGTGCGGCTATGGCGAGGGCTGCCCACGCGACTACGTAACCGGCGAAACGGTCGAGACTGCCCGAAGCTTCATCAGTGAACATGGTGCTGCGATCATCGAGGCCGCTCAGTCGCCGAATGACCTCCAGTGCTGGACATACCGAAACGAGCCCTTGATCGACGCAAATCCAGCAGCCTTCGCCGCCATCGAACTAGCCCTCCTGGACTATCTCGGCCACCGCACGGGCCAGCCGCTCGAATCCCTCACCGGAGCGCCCGCCCTCACCGATCCTGTGGAATACACGGCAGTGATCGGCGGTGGCTCGCCCCGCTCAGCTTGGCTGATCGGCACGGCTCATCGGCTGCTCGGCTTTCGAGACTTCAAAATCAAGCTGAACGGCGAAATTCACAGCGACGCCAGACGGCTCGCCGCCCTGCCCTCCAGCGCTCGCGTCCGTGTCGATGCCAACAACTTCTGGGCCGACGCCGACGGCTGCATAGAGCACATTCGCGCCATCGAGCGGCCGATCTGGGCGATCGAGGAACCGGTCACAGCCGGCGATGACGACGCCATGCGCGCCATCGCGTCTTCGCTCAACGCAAAGATCATCCTAGACGAAAGCCTCAGCCGTCGCGACCAACTCGACCGCTACGCCGCCGACCCGTCGCGCTGGATCGCCAATATCCGCGTCTCCAAATGCGGCGGCATCCTGCGTGCCGTGCGCCTGGCCAAAGAGGCTCAAGCGATTGGCCTAGGCGTCATCCTGGGCGCACATGTCGGCGAGACCAGTTTATTGACCCGAGCGGCACTCGCAGTCGGCCAGTCCCTCGCCGAGCCACCCCTCGCCCGCGAGGGCGCCTACGGCACTATCCTACTGAAAACCGATCTCGCGCGCCCGGCACTGAGATTTGGCCGAGGCGGACGGCTGGAACCTGTCTCGGCTGGCTTAAATGAGGCCGCCGGAATGGGTCTTGAGATGGAGCCCGGTCGCGTCGACTGGCATTGATTGCGTGGGCCACTGCCGGGTCTTTGCCAACATCCTGCTTTGCGGCAAAATGAGCGCTCGTCGCAACACAGTGTCGCTAGTCCTGAAGTCAATCCGCTGCAAAATGCCAACCCCGCTCAACACCGACTCCATAGCGACAATGTGGCAGCGCCTAACGGCAAGCGAGCCGATGGATGGCGCGACGATCCCGATCTCGCGCCTCGGAGAAATCCTGTCTGTCCTCGGACATCAGGCGAGCGAGGACGAACTGCGCCATTTGCTGGACGATCCCGAGCCTGGCGAGGGCATCGATTATCCGCGCTTCTTGGCGCTGCTGGCGTCCCTGCAAGGCGACGCCGACTCTCGGCTTCGCGTAGCCTTCGAACTGCTAGACGAAAACCACGACGGCACTCTGTCACGGGACGAGTTGAAACGCCTGATCTGCCGGTTCGGCCTGACTTCCGAAGAGCTCGACATGGTCTTTGCCGAGGCCGACGAAAACGGCGACGGCTTGATCGATTTCGACGAATTCTGCCGCTTGATCCCCCACGATCACGCCAACACTGGTACTCACTACCGCGACACAAGTCGGCCTTTCGTCAGCACGCTTCGGGCGTCCGATGAATCTCCTGCGCCGCCGGAATCTCGGGTACGCGCCGGCGCGCCTCACCGCCGCCGGGATTACGGCCAGGGCACCTCGCTGCTGCAAATGCAAATCGGCCTGTTCCGCCTGATCCAGGGTGCGGCTTACCGCTCGTTCCGCGAAAGCTATTCGCTGAATGCGATGACCCATTTGAGGGCCAAGAACCTGCCTTACACGATGCCGCATTTCGTGGACTTCGTGAACCGTACCATGGCGCTTTACAAGGCGCTCGGCGTGGTCGAGCCGGCATGCTTCCCGGTTATCGATGCGGTGACGGACTCGATCAACGCCGAATATGCCCGTCTCGAGAACCGCATCGCCAGCTGGGACTCCATCGAAAAGACAAAGCCGATGCTGGATGCGGCCGAGGCCATGCAGCGGCATCGCGAACAGGCCTCAAGCGTGCGGCACAAATTCGCCGCCGGCGTTGAACTGGCGCTTACCCTCCAGCGTAAAAACCTCTCGCTCGACGATCTCGACAATGATCCGTTGGCACGGCACGAGCTAGGCCGCCTACGCCACCTGGAACTGCATGAAGAGATGGCGCCGCCACCCGTCGCGGACGGCAGCGACCCAGCAGCCTATCTTGAATGCTGGCACCGCGTGGTGATGGAGACCGCCGACGAAGAGATCGACGGCGCCATGATGCCGGTGGCCTATTGGTATGAGGATTTCATGCCCAAGCTGCTGGCCGCCTGCAGCGTCGGCACCGCTGAGGACGTTGGCCCTGCCACAGTGCCGGACGAGGCCGAGCTCGACCGCTTGTTCATTGAGGCCCGCGACGGCGGCGGTTTCGATCGCTACGGCGCGGATGTCGCCACCTGTTTCTTGGATTGTACACCAGAGCAAAAACTGGCCATTCGACAGGCCTGGCATCTCACCCGCCACTACATGAACGGCGTGCAAAAGCGCCGAGAGAGAGAGGAGTTCGGCCGGGAATCCGGCTACCTGTCGCAATATGTCGCGTTCATTGACGTCTATCTGTGCCGCGATGACATTGCCAGGGAACAGATGCGCGTCAGTTTCCCCTACTTCATCGGCCGTTCGACCTGGCGCTTCCTACACACGGCCTCCGAGATCGTCTGCACGCGCCCCCCCGACGAGCAGACCGAACTGGCGGGACTGTTCAAGGGCTTCTTCCGCTCATTCGCGACCATGTATGCCTGCCCCTACTGCCGGCACCATCTCAACGCCTATGTCGTGCGCAATGCGGAGATGGAAATGTATCCGATCGAATACCTGGTGCTAGGCCCCAAGGTCGCGAGTATCTCCAGCGCCACCGACTTCCGGGTATCGATCGAAGACAAGCTCTCCGCCATTATCGACGGCCCATCCCTGCGCCTGTTCCTGTGGAAACTGCACAATTCCGTCTCCGCCTCCATCGAGCGTACGGAACCCTGGTATAAGCGTGACGACAAGGCGGTCTACACCACCCGCCACTGGCCCAGCGTCGACGCCGAACTCGCCCGCTCAAAGGCGTTCGGCCATAAGACGATCTCAGTCGAACGTTTGCAACGCGTGCACCTGCTGCTCAAACCGGTCGCGAGACTGGCCGCCCTCCAACACGAGCTGCGCCACTATCTGGGACGCCACCAGCCAAGCGATGTGGCCACAACGGTCGAAGAAGCACGCGATGCCATCACGGACCTAGAGGACGCCATCGCCGCCAGCCGCTTCCTCGAACAAACCTACAGCTTCGACCCAGACATCGAGGAAGACCCACCGCACCTGACCCCGGAGGAGGAAGCCTACGGCCGCAGCGGGCAGTTCGTGGATGCGTGAGGTCGGAGGATTATCGCCACGACGACGTGTCCTTAGGCAGCTTGTCACGGTTTCGTACCCAAACGGCATGGGTCGACGACACGCTGCTCTCAGTCAGATCGTCCCACTTCCAGAGGACGAGGTTCAGATCTTCAGGCGTTGAGCCGGTTGCGAAGCTGGGCACGACCGCGCCCGCAAATCCCTTAGAAATGAGGCGGCGTGCCAGCGCCTGACAAGCCGGCTCGTTGCCTTGATGCATTTCCGATTCCCAGTTCGGACATTCCAGCTCGTCCCAGTCGATCTTCAGGTCGCCTCGCACGGTGCGGTCAGACAGGTCGACGATGTCGGCACAGTCAAGATCCAAGAAGTAAAATGTATAGGGCTCGGCATTCAGGCTGAACCGCACCTCGCGGGCGCAGGTGTTGAACGAAAACGACGCGTAGAGGGCGGGGACACCAACTGGATTGAAGCGCCCGCCGAAACGCGCAGCACCCTCACCTGACGTTGGTGCGTGGGTCCAATAGGGTTTTGCCGCGCGAACGACCGTTGCTCGCAAGCGGCGTGCATGCTTCACGCATAGCCGCCCGCCAACCGGCGTTGAATATGGGCGCGCAACGCATCGAACTCGCCATCCTTGACGATCTGCTCCGGCGTCCGGCCGCCGAATCCGACAATTGGCTCGGATCGAAACCACGCGAACGCCATGACGAGATTTCCGAATGTCGGCGTCACGGCGTTGAGGATCTCGACCAAATGCCGCAAGGACGTCTGCGTCGCCGCAGACGCGATGCGCGCCTTGCGGGATAGGGATTCCGGCGCGATACCGATGGTCTCGCCAATTTCCCGCTTCGTTGTCCGCAATTCCACCGCCAATTTGTCAGGCGAAATTACGGGACCGTCCGTCAAATCCATCAACGCCATCGTCAACTCCTTTGCCTCATAATGTAGGCGACGAAATTGACATCAACAAGTGCGCCCTGCTTTCTGCTACTCCAGCAGATCCGGCCGGTCGCTGATGATTCCCATGGCGCCCATATCCAACAGGCGTTGGGCTTCGGCTGACTCATTGATCGTCGCCACCGCGACCTCCGCGCCGCTGGCCAGGACCCGTTCCAGATTTTCCGGCGTCACATAGGGCCCGTTCACGTGAAAGCCGTTAACGCCCAGCCGCTCCATCAAACGGCCCGGGTTCGGTGGTGGCGGAAGGCAGGCAAGACCGGTTTTGGCCCAGGGGCAGACCTCGCCGAAGCGGGCGATGCCTATGGCCGAAAAGCTGGTGACGATCAGCTTGCCATTGTCGCGCGGCCAGGCGGTGTTGCAGATTTCTGCCACAGCCTCCGCGTCTTCCAGGTCACTGCCCCAGGTGGCCTTAAACTCGAGCACCAGCCCCAGATCTTGCTCCAAACAGGTCTCGATCGCCTCGGTCAGCGACGGCACGCGATGCTCTGTCGGCTGACCCGTCGACGGGTCGAGCGTGCGTAGGGTTTGAACTTGCTCCAACGTCATCATGGCCAGCGCGCCCCTGCCGTCGGTCGTGCGATTGACCGAATGGTCATGCATCAACACCACAGCGCCATCGCGCGTGACCTGGGCGTCGATCTCGACCCAGTCGCAGCCCATTTGCTTCGCCCGGATGAGCGAGGCCAGTGTGTTTTCCGGCTCCACGAGCGAGGCCCCGCGATGGGCGATCACGGGTCCGGCGACATCGGCATCGATCGCGGCTTGGGTCGTTGCAGTCATGATCGGGTTCGTATCCAACGAATTAGCGTAAAAAAAGTGGCCGGGCCGTCGGGAGGCGTCGACCCGGCCAGGTCTAAGAGGCGGGGCGCAAGCAGGCGCCCCTGCCCGAACTACATCTCCAGCGCGACGTTCTCGATGAATGCGTTGCGGATTTCGTCGCCAAACGGCTGGGCTGTCCAAACGCGCGAATAGGCCCGCTGCTCGTTCGGCACCAGCGCCGCGCTGTCATCGGCTTCCGGGTGCATGGGTGCCACGCCGAAGCGCTGGTTCAGCGCCGTTTGCGTATCGGCCGAGGTCAGCCAGTCCAGGAACACCAGAGCGGCCGCCGGATGCGGCGCGTTTTGCGGAATACCGTTCAGATTGCCGCCGCCATTATGGCCCCATTGGGGAATGTAGAAGGCGATATGGTCACCGACCTCGCCCTGGGCCTGGAGGGATGCGAGATGGTCTTCCCAGGCGGCGACCACAGCAAACTCACCGTCATTGACCCGGGTCAGGCTGTCGGCGTTCGAGGCCGTGATGACGAACTGGTCGGAACGGTCCAGGAACCAGTCCCAAACGGGCGACAGCGAAGCAAGACGCTCGTCATTGAGCGTGCCGTCCGTGGTGTCGATATCGGGCAGGATGTTGCGCACCATCGATTGCACGAAGGACGGGCCAGAGCCGCCATTTTCGTAATTGAAGCCGAACATCTGCGGGTTCTCCGCCATCCAGGCTTCTAGCTCCGGCAGCGTCTGCGGCAGATCTTCGAAATCGACCAGCAGCGGGTTGTAGGCCAACCCCGTCTGGTTGCCCCAGAACGCGACGGCATAGCCGTCCGTGTCCACGCCCTCCAGCGTGTAGGTCAGCTGATCGCCGCCTGGCAGGACATCGTTCAGCGGACCGACATAGTAGTCCGACTGATCGAACACGGCATGCCGGCTGCCGCCCAGGGCCAGCACGTCGATATCGCCCGTATCGCGGCCGGATTCGGCAAGCATCTTCTCAAAATTTCCGTCATGGGTGCCTTCCGGAATGATGACTTCGATGCCGGTCGCCTCGGTAAAGGGTTCGACAAACTCGCGGTAGGCCGGTTGGAAGTACCAGACATACCAAACGACTTCGCCTTCTTCTTGGGCTTGGGCAACGATCTCGTCCCACGACATGGACGACAGATCCTGGGCGCTCGCGACGGACGGCAAGGCAAAGCACAGGGCGGCCGCGGCGGTTAGGGACAGGGAACGGAAACGCATGGTTCTCTCCTC
>JBCCER010000090.1:0-17277 GCA_039030175.1 Pseudomonadota bacterium | reverse complement strand
GTTTTTGGAGCAGGGTCAAATCGATCTGATGATCGCGACCATGACCGACCGGAACGACCGGCGCGAAGTCGTGCAGATTGTCGATCCGAATTACTATTCCTCAGGCACGAACGTTCTCTCGCTGTCGGCTGCGGAGCTTTCGGAATGGGAACAGCTTGACGGTGTCCCGGTGTGTGGCATTCAGGGCGCCTTCTATAACCGGAAGACCGAGGAAGAGTTCGGTGCGGAAATCGTTGCCTTTACAGGCACGGCCGAGGCGCTGACCGCATTGCAGCAGGGCAGCTGCGTCGCCTTTGTCTATGACGACAGCTTCATTGTTTCGCGCCTTAGCGAATCCGACTGGGCGGACTATGAAATGCCACTGCCGACCATCGACGATGCACCTTGGGGCCTTGCGGTGGCGCTGGGTGAGGACCGTTTTGCAGAACTGATGAGCGGCATGATCGTCAACTGGCACCTGAATGGCCGCATCCTTGAACTCGAAACCGAGTTCGGTGTGCCCAACACGCCGTTTGCGGAGCACATGCACGACCTGTTTGTGGGCATCAACCCGTCCATCGAGCGCTGATTGCAGAAAGGGCCGCTGCTATCCTGGCAGCGGCCCTCGCCCTGAAATGACCGGCGCTTCCACATCGATGCTCGGCTCGGCGGCAATGCGGCCAGTGAGAACGCGATGGAACTGATCGAAACCTGGTTTCGCGAATTCTACCAGTCGTCCGGCATCAACCTGACCATCGTTTATGACGGGTTCGACCGGGACCGCTTTCTGCGCGGCCTCGGCAACACGGTTATCCTGTCCGTTACCTGCCTGGTCCTCTCAGTGTTGGTGGGCATCCTCGGAGCCTGGCTTCTGGGCAGTCGATTCGGCATTGTTCGCCGGTTTGTTCAGGGCTATGTGCAGATCTTCCGGAACACGCCGCCTCTGGCCCAATTATATTTCTTTTTCTTTGCGTTAGGCGCTCTTCTTGTCATCACAGCTGAACTGCAAGTCGGCCAGGCGACCTTCGAACGCCAAGTGCCGGCGCTATCGAACTACCAGTGGGCAATCATCTCACTGTCGCTGTTCGCCGGGGCGTTCAATGTCGAGATTTTTCGGTCCGGCATAGAGGCGGTTCCCGAAACCACGATTGAGGCCGCAGAGGCCTTGGGCATGACCCGCTGGCAGATCTACCGCGAGGTGATCATGCCGCTGGCGTTCCGCATCTGCCTACCGGCGCTGAACAACAATCTCGTCAATCTGGTCAAAACCACGACCTTGGCGTACGCGATCGCGGTGCCGGAATTGCTCTACATGTCGAACCAGATCTGGTCGGATTCGGTGAACGTGCCTGAAATGATGATGGTGCTGCTGTTCACTTATATCGGCCTCGTCGCCATCCTGGTCTTCGGCATGCATCGTTGGGAGCGGGCAATGAGGCTGCCCGGCTTCGGCCAATGAGCGGATCGTCCGAAAAAGCCACCGACCTCCCGGTCTTGTTGCCGGCCGCGCATAGGCTAGCGGCCGCCGCTGCGGCGGAACGTGTCACGGGGCCAGTGCCAAGGCCGACCCTGTGGCTCGGCCTCATGCTATTTTCGATCTTTGCGTTCTCGATAGGTTTGGCGCATGCGCAAGGCGCGCCGGAAGAAGCCGAGACACCCTTGGGTGCACTGTGGCGCTGGCTGCCTGTCCTGCTCGAGGGTTTCGTCTTTAACATCGCGATCAGCTTCATCGCCATGATGCTGGGCACCATCGTGGGCACGCTGCTGGGGCTTGGCCAGATTTCGCTGATGCCGGCTGTGCGCGGCTCGAGCTGGTTTCTAACTCAGTTCTTCCGCAATGCGCCATGGCTCGTGTTGCTGTTCTTGGTGATGTTGCTGGTGCCGTTCGAATTCCGATTTGGCGACACGGTCATCCCGTTCCCCGGCTGGATTAAGGCGACGATCGGTCTGGCGTTACCGGTGATGGCGAACGTTTCGGAGATCGTTCGGGGCGCGATTAATTCCGTGCCCAGCGGCCAATGGGAATCGTCCGACAGCCTGGCATTCAGTCGGCGGCAGACGATCTTCAGCATCATCCTGCCGCAATGCTACAAGCGGATGATCCCACCCTGGATGAACCTTTATGCCATCTTGACCATGGCGACCGTTCTGGCCTCGATCGTCGGCGTCGACGAGATGATGACCCAGACACGTCGCGCGCTCGCGGCGGAAGGCGGGGCGACTCAACTGCTGGTACCGTTCTACAGCTTCGTCCTTATTTGCTTCTTCATCTACTGCTACCCGATCGCGCGATTGACCATTCGGCTGGAACGCAGATTTGCGGTGAAGCTATGAGCGCGGCGGCGCTAAACCGAGAGGAGACAGCACATGGCGGCTGACATGGCCCCCTCGGGCTGGACCCGTGACGAGCCCATTGTGAAGATCACCGATCTGCACAAATCTTTTGGCGACGTAGAGGTTCTGAAGGGCATCGACATGTCGGTGATGCAGGGCGACGTCGTTTGCATCATCGGCCCGTCGGGCTCTGGCAAATCGACCTTGCTGCGCTGTGTCAACGCGTTGGTCGATATTCAGAAGGGCTCGATCCTGGTCGAAGGCGAGGAGATCAACCGGCCGAACATCGATAAGCTGGCCCTGCGCCGCAAGGTCGGCATGGTGTTCCAGCAGTACAATCTGTTCCCCCACAAGACAGCTCTTCAGAATGTCATGATGGCACCGATCATGGTGCTGAAACAGGACAAGAGCGAGGTGGAGGATCGGGCGCGCAAGCTACTTGCCAAGGTTCGTTTGGTCGGGAAGGAAGACTCCTATCCGGGTGAGCTCTCGGGCGGTCAGCAGCAGCGCGTGGCCATCGCCCGCTCGCTGGCGATGGGCCCCGATCTGATGCTGTTTGACGAGGTCACGGCCGCGCTCGATCCTGAGACCGTGAAAGAGGTGCTGGTCACCATCCGCGAACTGGCCGAAGACGGCATGACCTGCATGCTGGTCACCCACGAGATGGGCTTTGCTCGCGAGGTCGGTGACCACGTCTATTTCACCGACCAAGGTCGCATCGTAGAACACGGCAAACCTGACGAGTTCTTCTCTAATGCCAAGGATCCAAGAACAAAGGAATTCCTAAGTCAGATTCTGTAGGGCTTCGCGAATTCGGTAGGGCTGCCACGGTCCCGAAATTGAAGATGCGACTGAGACATTGATCGCTATGACGCGTGGCTGAGAACAGGGGCAGGGGATAACTCATGGCAACGTCGATGAGCGCCGCGGAAGTGCGGCCAGAGCCTCTCGATCCGGCGACGGTTTCATTGGAAAAGCTAATTGCTCCGTTCGGTCAGGAACAGTTTCTCGAACAATATTGGGAACGCGACGTCCTCGTCGTCGAACGGAATGCACCGGACTTCCTGAGCCGCTTCTTGCCGCTGGACGAGATCGACCGCGTGATCACCACGCTGACATTGCACAATGACGCGATCAGTTTGGTGAACGCCAAACAGCGTATCATGGCGGAGGAGTATTGCTTCCCGAGCGGCATGGTCGACCCGGCCCGGCTCTATGGCTTTTTCGCTGATGGCGCCACGATCATCATGCCGCAGTTGCATCTTCGGGTAGCGCCGCTTGCCGATTTGGTTCGCGCTATGGAGGCCGAACTTGGCCACCGTTTCCAAACCAACATCTATGTCACTCCGCCGGGCGAATCGCAGGGTTTCAGACCGCATTTTGACAATCATGACGTCTTTGTCTTGCAAGTCGCAGGCTCGAAGAAATGGAAGATCTACGACACGCCGATCACGCTGCCGGACAGGAACATCAATTTCACGTCAGAGGGCTATGATCTGGGCGAGGTGACGCAGGAATTCACCCTGCGCGCCGGGGAAACGGCCTACGTACCGCGCGGTATCGTGCACGATGCGGTATCGACCGACGAAATGTCGGTTCACATCACGCTTGGTGCCCTGGTTCAAACCTGGGCCGATGCCTTCAAGACTGCTGTCGACGCTATGAACCTCCGGGTTCCGGAATTCAGAGAGTCCCTGCCTATCGGTTACCACAAGCAAGGGGCCGATCGCTCTGCCGCGAGGGAGAAGGCGCGAGCGCTTGTGGAAACGTTCGTTGAGGCCTTCGATGCCGACGCGCTGCTTGACGATTATGCTCAGGAGCTTCTCGAATCCAGGCACGGTCTGCTGCGCGGTCAGTTGGCACAGATCCAGGCGCTGGAATCGATCACGGTCGACAGTCGCGCATCGGCCCGTCCAAACCTGATCTACGAAATCACGTCAGATGATGAGGGCGTGAGCCTATACTGCTATGGACAGGAGCTGCGGTTCCCTTCCCATGCCATGGATCCGCTGGTGGCGGCACTCTCGACCGATGCATATCGGGTCAGTGATCTCCCCGATACTGTCGACGACGATGGCAAATGCGTTCTTGTTAAGCGTCTTGTCCGGGAGGGTCTTGTGCAGTTGGCGTTCTCATAGGTTGATGACTTTTTTTGGCCCTGCTGACTTTGTGTCGAACGCAACGGCATCGACAGGGCCTGACAGCAGAGTATCGCCCAGAATATCTCGAACGACAGCGCCTAGATCGAAATGCCGGCGCTGCTCGCAATGGATGACCTGCGATGCCGTATCTCGATACTGACACTCATCGTTTTCGCTATCTCGACGAAGGCAGCGGCGCGCCGGTGATCCTGCTGCACAGCAGCGGTGCATCCGCGAGCCAATGGCGAGCCCTTATTGAGGGCTATGCGAACCGATATCGGTTCTTAGCGCCCGACCTGGTCGGCTATGGCGGCACTGAGCCTCTGATCGACCAGCCCTATTCGCCCCGGCAAGAGGTATCGATCGTCGAACGATTGGTTGATTACGTCGACCAGCCGACGCATTTGATCGGGCATTCCTTCGGCGGTGCCGTGGCGCTCGATACAGGGCTCGCACTGGGCGGAAGGGTAAACAGCATCACCGCCATCGAACCTGTACTCTTTGAGCTACTGCGTCGGCCCCGGGAACAACAAGCCTGGCAAGAGATTGAAGCGGTCGCCGAAACGCATGTCCGGCTGGTCGAGGCCGGTGAAATCAGCGCAGCAGCCGACCGGTTTATGACCTACTGGATCGGCGCGGTGGCCTGGGAGGCAACGCCCGAGAAGCTGCGCGCCTACATCATCGGCACGATGGGCAAGATAGCCGACGAATGGCGGGGATTTCTCGGCCGGCCCGACGACGGAGAGGAATTCGCCACCATCGCGGCGCGGGTCCATCTGATCCGCGCGACCGATACTACGCTGGCAGCGGGGCGCGTCACCGAAGTCCTGCGCGGTTATATGGCCAACGCGCGGTATAGCATCATCGAAGGGGCAGGGCACCTTAGCCCCATCACACATCCGCAGTTGGTCAATCCGGTAATCATCGAAGGGCTGGGTTGACGCATCAGCCGGATTTTTGGGCGGTTCCCCCATCCACGGTTCCGGCATTGTCACAGGCAACGAGATAGAGGGGGGTAGCGTCGGCCAGCAGTCGCGCATCCTCATTGTGATCGGGATTGCCGGCGACATCGACCCAGCCGTCAAAACAGGCATGGGCTCCGTTGAGGCGTCCGATTGCAAGGCGCTGTTCTTCGCTGCCAGTGCCTTGGTCTATGAACACCCGCACGATAATGGTGTCCGGCCGGAATGCCCCAGTCGTATCGATCTCGCCGCGCCATTCCAACATCGGGCCGAAACGCGTGAAGCCCCAAGCATCAATCCACAGCGTGTCCGTTTGACTGTCTCGGGTGAGTCTGAGGGCCTGTCGTAGATCGTCTTCGATCAGTTGAACGTCGTACCCGGCCATCGAACCGCAGGCATATGCGCCACCCATACCCGCCTCGTAGGTTTCGACGACGTCTCTGCAATCAAGCGGCATATAGCGACTTTCGGCGATAGACCCGGCAATCGCCGGCGCAAATCGGTCGTACATGTCGAATGCGCTTAACTCCGCCTCTTCCGCATAGGCGGCTCCGGCTTCGCCGACAGGCTGGCCGTCGCGTTCAGCCCAAAACCCTTGGTCCGACGTTATCCGGACCAGCGTCTCTTCCGCGCGCGCTGCACCGCCATCCAGCGGGACGATATTCTCTAGCAACTGGGTTTCGCCGCATGTCAGGCCGTCCTTGTGGAAATAGTAGCGCTCAACCATCCCGCCATACTCGAACGAATCGACGATGCGCTCGATCATGCCGATCTGGCCATCCGAGTGCACAACACGGCTGCGCAGCTCCACATCGCCATACGATTCGGTGAAGGAGAGTTCGTGTGCGCCTGAAAGCGTTGCGAGCGTTTCTTGCACGGCTGACGAGATCGGCGCCGGAACATCCGCTCGCAGGCACAAGAACCCAGCCGTGGAATCGGTTTGACCTTGTGCAGACAGGCCGATCGTCGCTGCCAAAAACAAGATGGCCGGACCGACAGCTCGAGTGCAAATTTGCATCATGACCTTCCTTTGTCGCGTCTAAGGTGGCATCGAACTACCTCACCAGATCAGTATCACCCCGGCGATAATAACAAATCGTTATCCAAGAGTTGTTCGCGTGCGTTCTGACTGTCTGCTTGCCGTTGCGCTGATTTGCCGGGATGATCGCCGCCATGGAAAACTGGGATTCGGGTGCTGCTTACGATCTTTACGCTGGCCGCTGGAGCAAACTGGTCGGCGAGGCGTTCGTGGACTGGCTGGGCAAACCGGCAGATCTGGATTGGGCTGACGTCGGCTGTGGGACGGGGGTTTTGTCCCAGGCCATACTTGCTGAGGCCAAACCGGCCAGCCTGATCGGCGTTGATCGGTCTGAGAGCTTCCTTGACCTTGCAAAGAGCCGCCTTGCCGGTCCCATTGCCCAGTTCAAGCAGGGCGAGGGGCTCGATTTGCCCGTACCCGATGCGTCGGTGGATATCGCGGTCTCTGGCTTGATGCTGAACTTCGTCCCTGACCATGCGGGTGTTGTGACTGAAATGCGGCGTATCGTCCGGCGCGGCGGAAGCATCGGGATCTATGTCTGGGACTATGGCAGCGGCATGCAGATGATGCGCCATTTCTGGGATGCCGCGCGTCAGGTCGACCCGGCGTCGGAGCGGTGGGATCAGGGACGCCGATTTGCGATTTGCGATCCTGATGCGCTGTCCGCACTCTTCGCCAGCGTGGACCTAAAATCGGTGGAGACCCGTGCAATCGACGTGCCGACGCCGTTTCGCGACTTCGAAGATTTCTGGCAGCCTTTCCTTGGCGGTCAAGGCGGCGCCCCCGCCTATTGTGCATCCTTGCCGAACGAGATGCGTGACAAGCTGCGCCAGACCCTCAGCGAGCGGCTGCCGATCGAGCCCGACGGCAGCATCGCCCTAACAGCCCGTGCCTGGGCGGTGAGGGGGCTTGTCTAGCGCAGGATCAGCTAGCTCGTACCCGACTCGATAGGCCCAAGAGAAACCGGCGGTGCCGATCAGTTTCCGTTGTCGGATGACCCCTCGGTTTCGTCCGATGGGCTCTCGCTGCCGGTACCGATCGCTTGATTGAGGGCATCCTGGCCCTGCTGTAGAAGCTGTTGGCCTTGTTCCACCACCCCTTGGGCGGCGTCCTGACCTTGCTCAAGCAGTTGCTGTCCTTGCTCACCGGCTTCGTTGACGGCATCTGTGACCGCATCGGTACCTTGTTGGAGCAGTTGCTGGCCCTGTTCCACCGCACCTTCGGCTTCGTCCTGGCCCTCTTCGAGCAGTTGCTGGCCCTGTTCCTCAGCGCCTTCGGTTTCCTCTTGGCCTTGATCGACAACTTGCTGGCTTTCCTCGCCTGCATCTTGGGCAGCCGCCTCGGCTTCGTCTGCTGCTGCCTCGCCCGCGCTTTCAGCGGCCGCCTCACCTTCCTGCACGGCCGCTTCTCCCTCCTGTTGGGCTTCCTGGGCCTCCTCGCTCGCTCCGGTGTCCTCGGGCAGCGGTTGGACCGCCTGTAGGTCAGAGGCTTCTTCTTCCACCGCAGGCTCATTTTCCGCGCTGTCGTCCGCACTGTCATCGTCGCAAGCGGCCAGCGTGATGGCCATCATTGCTGCGGCTGCCGCGGTGAAGATGCCTGTCTTTGTTTTCATGGTGCCAGTTTCCAAACTCGTTGCATGGGTACGAGCCGGCCGCTTACCGACCGGGCTGAGGCTGGTTAGAAGTCGCGAACCGTGCAATCGCATCCAATTGCGATGCGAATGCGGCGGCCAAAATCGATATGGTGCGTTTGTGTGACGATTCTATCGCACGTGAGAAGGGTTTTGGTGCGATGCGCCAGTTTATCGCGCTTCGAGCGGCGGCAAGCGTGGATGGACCGGGCTTGATTGGACGATGGACGTATTGGTCATCGCATAGGGATTAATTCGGTCAATCAACATTTCCAGTTCCGCCACCGATCTGAGGTGCGCACGAGCAATAAAGCAATCCTCGCCCGTGACCCGGTCGCACGAAACGATCTCAGGCAAGTTTTGCACGAGATTGGCCACCGCCTTTAGCTGACCGGGAATGGGACGTATCCGCAGATAGGCAGAAAGAGGCATGCCAAGTGCCTCCGGATTAACTTCTGCGCGATATCCGGTGATCGCCCCGACATCTTCCAGCCGCCTTAGCCTTTCCGAAACGCTTGGGGCCGACAGTCCAACCGCGCGAGCAAGCGCAGCCAGGCTGATGCGCGCATCACTAGCCACGGCTTTGACTATCTCGATGTCGATAGCATCCAAAACGTGTTTTTGCGAACGAAGGGAGGTTTGCATGTTTGCCTCACAATTCGACATTGATTTGCGAACTTACTACAGCAACCCGCATAGCCAATGATCGGATGTCCTTGCATGCTTACGGGATGCATTCTGTCGAATCCACCTCGTCGCGCTTCACCCGCGAGAGCCTCTCTCGCGCTGCGAGCCGAACGCCGCCGCATGTTTGGTTCGTGATAGCCGCTCTATTCCACTATTTGGGGCCAGCCTTCGCCGTGTTGCTGTTTCCATCGGTCGGGGTGTTGGGTGTGGCATGGCTGCGCATCGCTTCAGCGGCAGCGATTCTCGGTCCGATCACAAAACCATGGCGGGCAATCAGTTCCGCCAAGGGGCCGGATCTCGCGCTTCTGCTAGCGCTCGGCGCCTGCCTTGGGGCGATGAATTGCGCATTTTACCTGGCTCTGGATCGGTTGCCGATGAGCCTGGTGGCGGCGATTGAGTTTGTCGGCGTCATCGCCGTTGCATTGGTCGGATTGCGAAGCTGGCGCAACTATTTGGCGCTTTTGGTTGCCATCGCCGGTGTCGTGCTTTTGATCGATGTCACCTGGTCAAACGATCCCGCAGGGCTCGCTTGGGCGCTGGGCAACGGTGTGCTGTTTGTCGTCTACATCGTTCTCGGGCATCGGGCGGCGCAAAACGGACCAGGTCAGGGGATTGGCCGGTTGGGGGCGGCGATGATGATCGCCTTTGTGGTCGTGACACCGCTTGCCATTGCCGAGGCCATCCACGTATTTGGCGCACCGATCCTAATTGCGGCAGGCATCGGGGTTGGGATCTGCTCGTCGGTAATCCCGTACGTCTGCGATCAGCTGGCAATGGCGAGATTACCTCGCGCCAGTTTTGCTCTGATGCTGTCCATACTGCCGGCAATGGCCGCGATGGTTGGGGCCGTGATCCTTGCTCAGCGACCGTCTACAAGTGATCTTGCCGGGATTGGGCTGGTCATGGCCGGGGTAGCACTCCATCGTCCTTCCCCGGCCACGGATCGCTAAGCGATTTTACCGTCAACAGCTATTGGGAACTGGTGTCCGATCCGCTTGCGTCGGAAGACTGATCGGTCGATGTCGATCCGGAGCCACCATCGTCGCTGCTCTCTTCGCAGGCAGCCAACGCTAGTACGGCTAACAGGGCTGTCCCGGCTTTCACCACGGACGACCCGAAAGATGCACAAAGCCTGTCTTCTTTGGTCATTTGGCTCTCGCCTATCGTTGTCGGTGGAGTGAGACGCAGCGTTCACACTGGTCGATCGGGCCCTTGCCCATATGGTAGGGCCTCGGCGGATGTACCCCACACCACACCCGCAACTTTGCGGCGCAAGGCATTGTAAATGCTTTGGTTTTGCGACCGCTTATGACGATCTTGGGCTACGCCTGGATTGCGGCGCTGTGCGGGCATACCGATGGCAATCTCGCGGCAGTTGTTGAGGCGGCGGGTGTTGCGACTGATGAGAGATTAGAGCGAATTGCGGTCGAGGGCGGCCTCACCGCGACTTCGCTGGCATCTGGGCATTTGATAGGGCAAGGTTTTGATGCTTTTCGATCGCAAATCACCGGAAGGTTTTCCATGCCGGCTCTTGGATGCCTAGCACCATTCCTGCTCGCAATCGTAGGGGCGCTCATCGGACATTTCATAGGGGGCACAAGTGGCCTGCCTTGGGGCTTGGCAGCCGGCCTGGTGGCTGGCGGCGCCCTTGGAGGGATCAGCTGGTACGTGATGAAACGGGCGTCGGACGATGACTAACCTCTTGTCCGTCAATCGCATCGGACGCTTGGCTGGCCCGAATCGCATGCATGCCGATCTTGCTACCTGTTCTGAAGCCTAGGGAAACGGTTCTGGCAAATGACAGCTCCCGACTACCAAATCTCCGAAGTTCAGCAATTGTTTGACCGCGGCGACCTGTCGTCGGTCGAGCTTTGTCGGGCCTATCTGGATCGAATTAACGCGATCGATCGCGCCGGGCCGACCCTGCGGTCGGTCATTGAAATCAACCCCGAGGCAATCCAGATCGCCGAGACCCTTGATGAGGAACGTCGGCGCGACGGCCCACGCAGCGATCTTCACGGTGTTCCCATCTTGATCAAGGACAACATCGATACCGCGGACGCCATGATGACCACAGCGGGTTCGTTGGCCTTGGAAGGCAACATCGCACCACGGGATGCCCATGCCGTCGGCCGCTTGCGCCGCGCCGGAGCGGTATTGTTGGGCAAAGCCAATCTCAGCGAATGGGCCTACTACCGGTCCAGCAACGGCGTTAGCGGGTGGAGCAGTCGCGGGGGGCAGGCGTTGAATCCCCATGCGCTCGATCGCACGCCTGCTGGCTCAAGCTCGGGGTCCGGCGTCGCCGTTGCCGCGAATCTGTGCGTTGCGGCAATAGGGACAGAGACTGATGGGTCGATCATTGCCCCATCGTCTATGAACGGCATTGTCGGTCTGAAGCCAACGATTGGCCTTGTCAGCCGATCGGGCATCGTTCCGATTGCCTGGTCCCAGGATACGGCGGGGCCAATGGCGCGAACCGTTTCCGACGTGGCCTCTGTGCTCAACGCGCTTGTCGGACCCGATCCATCTGACCCCGTTACCCGCGATCAAACAGACGCTGTCGATTACAGGACGTATCTGCGCGAAGACGGCTTGAAAGGTGCTAGAATAGGGGTCTCCCGCGACTTCTTCCGCCATCTGCCGCAAGCCGATGCCGCAATCGTCCCCATGATCGATCGCCTGTCTGATCTGGGCGCCGTTATCGTCGACCCTGTTGCCTTTCCGACGCTGGGCAATATCTGGGCGCCGGAGCGCATTGTTCTACGCTACGAGTTCAAGATTGGCCTCGACCGTTACCTCGCCGAGCATCCGCTCGCTAAGCCAAACTCTCTAGCGGATGTCATTCAGTTCAATCTCGACAATGCTGATCGCACCATGCCCTTGTTTGGGCAGGAGCTTCTTGAAGTCTCCGAAGCGATCACGGAGGAGGACGAAGCGGATTATCGCGCGGCGCGGGCGGAGTGTATCCGTTTGGCGCGGGAGGAAGGAATTGATCGCGTCCTTGGTGAACATGGCCTCGACGCAATCATCGCGCCGAGTTCCGATCCGGCCTGGTTGATCGACCCGGTCCTTGGCGATGGGCCAGTACTGCGGGGGCCGCCACGCAGCTATCACATATCGGCCGTCGCCGGGTATCCGCACATCACTGTGCCGGCCGGGTATGTAGGCGGACTGCCGATCGGGTTGTCATTCTTTGGCGCGGCATTCCGAGAGGACAAGTTGATCCAATTTGCCTACGCATTTGAACAGGCAACCCAAGCACGTCGTCCACCGGCATTTTTGCCAACTGCTCGACCCATCGAAACCTGACCGCCTTGCGTGCGGCGGCTTTGTTGGCTGGCCGATGACTGTTTTTCGGATAGGGGAGGGCCACCATGGCAAGAGAGGCGAACGCCGAACAGCAAAGCCCCGGTGCCACCAAGATCATTGATCGTATCCCGCGAGCCGGTGCGGAAGGGCAGCTTGAGGCTGCAATCCGCGACATTACCGAGGCGCTGCACAGGTGGCCGGGTCTCAGCAGTGTCCATGTCATTCGCCCATCGCCGCCCGAGCAGCCCGCCTACCGGATCATTTGCGTATTTGACACGGAAGATCATCTGCGCGCTTGGGATGACTCTGATGACTATCAAAAACTCATCTCGGTAGCTGATGAGTTCACCGAGGGCGAACCTCAGCGCACCTGGCTGACGGGCCTTGAGACTTGGTTTACTTTGCCCGTTTCGACAATTGCCGACCGCAGGCCGCCCGCCTTCAAGATGGCGATAACTACATTCATCGCCCTATTTCCGACCATCCTATTGGTTCACGCATTGTTGGCATTGCTTCCGGAGTTCGACGCCATCCCCGCGATTGTCGGCGATGCCATCTCCGTTGCGATCGTGGTCTTACTAATGACCTATCTGATCATGCCACGGTTCACCCGGCTGCTGAAATTCTGGCTCTACCCCGACCGCAGCTAGCGCTTATCACAAGGGTTTTGCTGGATTTCCCACCACTGTCGTATTCGCAGCTACGTCCCTCGTCACCACCGCGCCGGCCCCGATGATGGCTCCATCGCCAATGCGGATTCCGCCTAAGACGATCGCCCGCCCGCCGATCCAGACGTCAGCACCAATCTCTACTCGTTTAGCAATCTCCAGGCCGGCCTGGCGTTTTTCGACATCTCGATGATGCTCGGGGCAATAAATGTGAACCCCCGGACCGAGCATTGTTCGCGGACCGATCGAGATCTGGGTGGTGTCTAGAAAGACGCAACCGGCGTTCAGGTAGGCGTTAGCAGCGAGGTCCATATTGAAGCCGTAGGCGCAATGAAACGGCGCTTCGATCCACACGTCGGGTCCGACGTTACCAATCAAGTCCCGCAGCAATGACCCAATTGGCCCACGCTGGTTCGGCGGCATGGAATTGTGCTGGTGAACGGCATTTCGCGCTTGGTTGCGCAGGCCCTCGAGTTCCGCATCGATGCAGCTGTACCAGTCCCCGCGCGCCAATTTTTCCCGTTCGCTTTTTGACATCTGCTTGCTCACTAGTCCGGCTTCGCTGCGACGAGTGACGCCATCGATTGTGAGGATTCGTAGGTCGAGGTTAGCACATCAACCGACGAAGCCCTCGTCCGCCGATGCCCAATTGGCGCCGGCCGCGAACTCATGTATGTCAGGCTGCGAGGCTATGCGGGCGATTCGTGGTCTTCGTGCGACCATAATTTTCACGCATGACAGCCCCGGCGCCCGCTCCAACGTGTTCGGCTTTGAGGTTATGCCATCGACGTCTTATCATTGGATGATCGATGGCCGCCGACCTTCAATAGGCGAGCCCCATCACCGCAACGCGATCGAGATTGATAACATGACGTACATGGTTGCCCAACTGCTGCCCACGGTTGGCGGCTTTGATGGCTTTGAGCGTGCGGGTTAGTCGTGACAGTCGTTCTTGGGATCAATTCGGTCTATCACGAAAGCGCTGCAGCCCTGGTTGTAGACGGCGTCTTTGTCGCCGCATGCGAGGAAGAGCGGTTCAATCGCGTGAAGCATGGCAAGCCGGCGGCGATCGACAATGCTGCGGAACTGCCCACGGCAGCAATTCGCGAATGCCTCGCGATTGCAGGCATCAAAGAAGGCGATGTCGACAAGGTGGCTTTGTCCTTCAGCCCACAATTGCGCCGAAGCCAATTCGTGCCGGATCCGCTCAGTGTTGCTGGAGATTGGGGAAGTGCGGAGGGCGAGGCGGCTTTCATTGGCGCCGTCGAGGCAATTCCGGCGGCCGTCGGCCGGGCACTTGGCCGAGATTTCGATGGCGAGGTCGTGACGCTTTCTCACCATCTATCGCACGCCGCATCCGCCTACTATCCGTCGGGCTACGACCAGGCGGCCATTTTGGTCGTCGACGGAATTGCAGAGTTTGCCTCTACCGCTTTTTTCGACGCCAACGGTGCCGGCATACGGGACCTTGGAACTGTCGACTATCCGAACTCCATCGGCTTTTTGTGGGAGAAGCTGAGCGCCTATCTCGGTTTCTCCGAATACGACGCCAGCAAGACCATGGGCCTTGCCGCCTACGGCGACCCAGACCGCTTTGCCGACGCCTTTTCGTCCCTGCTAGCAATCGATGATCAGGGGTACAGCATTAACGCCGATTTGGCGCGATTTCGATTGCCCGACTTTGGGCCGCTGGAGTCCCTTTTTGGTCCCTGTCGTAACGGCCCTGAATTCGAGCAACATCACTATGACGTTGCGGCGGCACTGCAGCATGCCAACACCGAAGTCGTTGCCGGACTAGTCCGGAAGCTATTGGCCGCTAGCAATGCACGGAATCTGTGCCTCGCGGGTGGGGTCGCGCTCAACTGCGTGACCAATGCCGCGATCAACCGGCTCGATCTATTCGATGACATGTACGTTCCGCCCGCGCCGCACGATGCGGGGACTGCTATAGGCGCGGCTCTCCATCTTTACCATACGACTGAACCGGCGGCTGACCGAAAGACTGTCGCGTCTCCGTTCCTGGGGCCAGGCTACGAAACGGATGAAATTGTCCGCGCCGTAGCCGACGCCGGGCTAAACGCCGTGCGACACGGCAGCTGGGACGATTGCGATCGCCGTGTGGTCGACCTGCTTCGTGAAGGCAAGATCGTTGCCTGGTTTCAGGGGCGCATGGAGTTCGGGCCGAGGGCGCTGGGCAATCGCTCGCTGCTTGCCGATCCGCGCTCGCCCGATATGCGCGACATCATCAACAAGCGTGTCAAGCATCGAGAGGAGTTTCGGCCGTTCGCACCCAGCGTACTTGCTGAGCGGGCGGCTGACTGGTTCGATCTGGGACGCGATACTGTGAGCCATCGCTATATGCTCTTCACCGTTCCGGTTATCGAGCAGCGAGCCCCAGAAATTCCAGCGGTGTTACATCGAGACGGATCGGCAAGGGTGCAACTTGTCGACCAAAAGCTGAACGCCCGCTATCACGCGCTGCTCACGGCGTTTGAGCAAAGGACTGGCGTTCCCATGTTGCTGAACACATCGTTCAACGACAGCGAGCCCATCGTCTGCACGCCTGCCGATGCCATTGCTACGTTTTGCAAGACAGAGATCGATGCGCTGGTTCTTGGCGACCATTTGGTCGAGCGCCGCTGAAAGGCTACAGCGGTCCCTGGGGACCTATTGTCGGCGCCACTCCCATGGGGCGATGCAGTCCATCGACCAGTTTCCGCGCCCGTTTTCGCGCGCCTCTTCCTCCTCGTCCGCATAGTCACCATCGCTGAACTTCGGGTAATCCCACGCCACACCGGCCAAAACCAACATCTGGCCGATATCGTCGCCGCCAAGCGTATAGCATCTGGCAACCGTCCAGCCGTGGCGGTCGGTGCCAAGGGGTTGGCAACCGTCGAGATCTTGAAGCAGGGCATCAAGTGTCGCGGCGGCTGCGCTGCCCACTGCAACCGGCCGGCCGTCCCGCTCGCAGATCTGGTCGGGCTCAGGTGCATCGATACCCCACAACCGAACGCGTTCTTCGCCGAGCTGAAACCGGTCTCCGTCCGTAACGGTTTGCCCTGACGCAGGGGTAATCAGCAGCAAAACGGCAAGTATCGCAATACGCTTCATAGTTAATCCAAATTCCGCGTACTGTTACCTAATCCATTGACAGAAGGCGGTATTCTCACGGTCGACGTCCGTCTCTCTTCGGTGCATTCCAACTCGTGGCGTTGGATTCTGCTCAAGGTCCGTCAAAACCTATCTCGCAGTGCCAGCCGGTGCCAAGACAATCTGATACGCCTTCCTCGTGCCGGAGGGTCCACCTACCGTGGGTCCACCAGTACCGGCGGGATGTGGATTAGCCCCGATTCCGGGGGTGTCGCACCGTCGATGAACTCGAATGCCCGCTCGACCATGGTTGAGACATCCTGACGGACCATAATCACCGGAATCGGCAGGAACGTGGCAAATGGATTCCAGTCAAAGCATCCTAATGCGAGCCGCATGAATTCGTCCGACGGCAGTCCCTTGATGAACTGCACAGCGCCTTCGAACGCCTCGATCGAATTGACGAACAAGCCCGCCGGAAGCCGTCCCTGGCTGCCATAGAGCGAGCTCAGCGCAGCTTCAACATCGCCCAGGGAATAGCCGCAGGTAATGAGGCGTTCCGGTGCGGCCTCGTAACCGCACTCCGCCATCGCACGGCTAAACCCTTTGATGCGTTCCGATGTGGCGTATTCGCCGCTGTAGCCGCCGATGAAAACGAGATCGGCCGGATCGGCGCCTTGAGTTTCCGCCAATGTCTGAAGCAAGCGGCTGGCAAGCAAATAGGCACCCAGCGGATTGTCGCTTACAACCGACGTGCCGTCGCCTGGGATGTCAAGATTGATGTGTGGGGTATCCGCTTGGCGGCAAAGGGCGTCGAGAGGGCCGGGGTCCGAGGCGCCCACGATGAAAAGGCTCTCGACCTTTTGCGCCAGAAGAACCGTCACCGCATCATGTTCACGCTCTGGATCGCGCCGCGTGCTGATAACGGCTGGGCAGAGACCGCGGCTGCGCGCAGCTTCCTCAAACCTCTCCGACAGCCCGGAAAAGAACCGGTTCTGGTAGTTTGGAACGATCATGCCAGCGAGGCCGGATCGGGCAAGCCTTAGACCACGGGCCTGCAAGTTGACGGAGAAGTTCGCCTCGGCCGCGATCCTTTCGACATGCGCAGCGGTCTCTGGCTTGATCCGGTGGTCCCGCCATTTGTTGTTCAAGACAAGACTGACGGTCGTCGGCGACGTTTGGGCTCGCTTGGCAATATCGTAAAGGGTAGGGGGGCGCTTGCGCTCAGCCAAGTTCGGGTCGTCCGTTTTCTCTGATGGGTTCGATCCACTGACCGCCCCCTGCCGGCTATCTCGGTGGCCCATTCCACATTCGGTAGAGCGCGTCTTGGGCCGCCTTTCCTTATACATGCCCAGCAAATAGGTCGCTTGCTTGTTTTGCTAAATCCATTTAGTTTCAAACGCAAGCTCCGGAGCATTCGTGCTGACCGCCCGAAGGC
>JBCCER010000089.1:0-17281 GCA_039030175.1 Pseudomonadota bacterium | reverse complement strand
TGGCGGCGAATCGCGGACGGGTGTAAAGCACAACGAGTAAACGCTGCCATCTCGCGCCAATGATGGTTGTCAGGTTGGATGGTCGTATGACGAGAAACTCTTTTGCCCGCGCTCTTCTCTTCGTTGCGCCAATGACGGTTGTTGCAACGGTCGCAATTGCCCAACCGACGGATTTCGCGATGTGTCCGGAACGTCGGCACGTCCTGACCTTGATGGCAGAGCGTTTCGAGCAGAGCCCAATCGCTATGGGCTTGGCGCGCAACGGCGATCTGCTTGAGCTTTTGACCAATCCAATGAATGGCGATTGGACCATTCTAGCGACATCGCCAGACGGCCGAAGTTGCCAGCTAGCCGCTGGTACCGCCTGGCAGGAAGTCTCGCCGGCCCCGTTGGTGGAACCTGACGCCTAAGCTTCTCTGGTTCCTAATTTGCGGTGCGATCAAAGTGCGGGTGCACGACCCGATCGCCAGCCTCGATCCCAAGCAAATCAGAAACGCCGCCATTGATTTCCAGCACGGCCAACGCCGGCCCGGTTGACGAGTGGGTATCCGGCCCTCGTGACGGGTCAAACGGCCGGGTCCGTTCGGCGATATTGATGATCGTGCCGTCCTCGCCGATGAATACCATGTCGAGAGACATCAGCGTATTCATGGTCCAGAAGCTTCTGGGCGCGGCGCTTTCGAACAAGAACAGCATGCCCACGTCGGCCGGCATGTCTCGACGATGCATCAGCCCCATGCGCTGTTCGGCCGGCTCAACAGCCATCTCGGCAATAAAGTGATGGCGGGCACCTGATTCAGTCTCAATCCAAATATCTTCGGTGGACAGCGTTTGCGGGGTTTGGGCAGCGCCGCCAACTGGAGCGAGGACAAAGAAGGTCAAGAGCCCTGTTAGAAAGAGCAGTTTGTTCACGAATTGTCGGATCCTTAGCCGCAGGTTTAGGTCAATCTGCCAACGATCATGGCGCCAAAACGGCGTCGATCAAGTCAGAAATCTCGGCGCGAACCGGCCCTGGCCTCGGCCGATCCACAAGAGTGGTGAACCATGTTTCCGGCGGATTTCGGCCCTGGGCCCGGCGCCAAGTGAGGCCCCGAAGGACGGACTCTGCTTCACCTGTCAGCGGCACGGTCGGATCGTGACCGTTAAGCACAGCCCAAATCACGGCCCAGCACCGGCCGACCGACCAGGGATTATAGCCACCACCACCTAAGACCATGAGCCTCGGGGCAATGGGCATCAGCGCGGAGACGGCCGCCATATGGGCCCTGTTGGAGAGGCTGAGCTTGGCCAAAGGATCCTCCTCCAGTGCGTCCGCGCCGCACTGAAGGACGATGGCCGCAGGCTGAATTCGGTCCATTAGTGGTAAGATGGCGCGGTTTAGGAGGGCCATCATCTCGCTGTCGTTGAGGCCTGTCGGAACCGCCATGTTGCGCGCTTGGCCGCCGCCCCGGTCGTCGGTCGCCCCTGTGAACGGCCATCGGTTTTGCTCATGCACCGATATCGTCCAGAGGCGATCATCATCGGCAAACGCGTCTTGCACACCATCGCCATGATGGGCGTCGATATCGACATAGGCGACCGGGGCGATGCCCTGATCCAGCAGCGTGAAGATTCCAAGAACCGGATCGTTCAGATAGCAAAACCCGCTGGCACGACCCGGTCTGCCGTGATGGGTACCCCCTGCGGGGCTGTGCACGATGCCGGGTTCGCTCAACAGCTTGGCCGCTAGTATCGAGCCCCCGGAAGCGGTCGCGGGGCGCCGGAACATCTCGCCGAAAAACGGGTTTCCGTTTCGACCGAGCGAGTATTGTTCGCACAGATGATCGGGCAAATTCTGAGCTGCCTCCGCCTGCTGCAACGCTTCAATATAGTCTTCGTCATGAAAGCGGGTGAGTTGCTCAGGGTTTGCGCACGGACTATCGATGTACTGCCGTTCGCCCAACCAGTCCATGGCCCGAATCAGATCCAACGCAGTGGATACGCGCGGAATCGCCAGCGGGTGCTTCGCGCCGTAGGTTGATCTTCGATAGATCTCGCTGCCGATCAGTCTTGGACTGCCCACCATGCCTGATGAGCTAGTCCGCGACCGTCATGAGGTCAAATGGGAGAGCATAAGTGACGCGCAATTAACGCTGTACGATTGATGTTCTTCTCCAATAGGAATATAGGTTGAGTCGCCTAGTATTGGTGAAATGCAAACGACTCGCTGACTGTATTCAGCATACGATTCGCCCCCCTCACTAAAACAGCGTCAAAGGATCAAACCGATGGCATCCAATCAAGGTGGTAGTTCAGTCTCCGGTTTTTGGTTGATCATAGCCGCGATCGTCGCCGCGATCGGCGTCATCTGGAGCGTCCTTGCGCTTACCGCGGTCGATACATCCGTTGCCGAAGAGTTGGGCATGGAAGTCGACCTCGCATGGCCACAGATTGCCTCAATAGTCGCACTAATCGCCTACGCCATCATCGTGATCCTTGGCCTCATGCGGCGCGCGGCAATCCGCACGATCGGTGTGCTTGTCGGATGGATCGCCGTGGCGGCGATTCTCATTGGCTACATCTTTATCGGTGCGCGGGTTGCGGCCGTGGGCGATGGCGGTGAAGTGCTGCAGGAGGTGTCAATCGTTGGCAGCGATGCCTGGGTCAGTCTCATCATCTCGATCGTTGTGGCCGTGGTCACGACTTTTGCCGCCTCACGTGGGAGGCGGTGACAGCCAGCATCTGTTTTCCTGTTGCACGCTGAAGAATTGACAGCACGGCCAGAAACAGTCATTTGTTAGCCGAACTTACCTGGGGTGCCCGGCAACGGGCTGAGAGGCGTCACAGCCAACCCAATGAACCTGATCCGGATCATGCCGGCGGAGGGAGGTAAGCGGCAACCTGACAGGGTTCCTCTTTCCACCATTCGCAGGAAAGAGGACCAAAATGCAGCTACCCCTTCTCTCTGTACGTCGCCCTTGGCACTTCGCCTTCGGAACTTTGTTGGCTTGGCCAGGGCTGGCCGCAGCCCAAGACCTGACGGTCTACACATACTCGTCCTTCATCTCCGAATGGGGTCCCGGTCCGATTGCCGAGGAACTGTTCGAAGCACAGTGCGACTGCGATCTAGAGTTTGTCGGTGTCGATGACGGCGTGGCTTTACTCAGCCGTCTCCGCCTGGAGGGTGGAAGCAGCCCGGCTGATGTCGTGCTCGGCCTTGATCTGAACCTGGTTGCCGAGGCAATAGCGGACCGGATTGTGGTCCCACACGGGTTGGAATTGCCGCCGCTTGACCTGCCCATCGAATGGACGGACGAGTATTTTGTTCCTTACGATTGGGGCAATTTCGCCTTCGTTTACGATACCGAGGCTCTCGAATTCCCGCCAAGCAGTCTGCGCGACTTGGTCGAGAACAGCGATGTCGAGATCCTGATTCAGGATCCTCGTACAAGTACGCCTGGCCTCGGCCTGTTGCTCTGGCTGCGGCAAGTCTATGGCGAGGCGGCGCCAGGCGCGTGGGCCCAGCTGCAGCCAAGGATCGTGGCCGTCACCAGTGGTTGGAGCGAAGCCTACGGCATGTTCTTAGAGGGCGAGGCGCCCATGGTGCTGAGCTACACCACGTCGCCGGCCTATCATCGCATTGCTGAGCAAGTCGATCGCTATGCTGCGGGCGAATTCTCCGAGGGCCACTACACGCAGGTCGAGGTCGCGGGCATCTCCTCGACGAGTGACAATCCCGAGCTTGCCGGCGAGTTCTTAATGTTCCTGCTCTCGCCGGAATTTCAGGCAGCGATACCCACGACCAACTGGATGTACCCGGTACGCCTGCCGCCGGAGGGGCTGCCGGACGGCTTCACGCCCGTCCCCGAGAGTGCCGCCCTGCTCTATCCGTCAGAGACCGTGCGTGACAATCGCCAAGCCTGGATCGACGAATGGCTAACAGCGATGTCGCGCTAGCGACAGCTCGGTCTAAATCTGGAGCAATCGGCGGCCTGCTACCCGGCGGGTTGGTGATTGGCCTGCTCGCCGGGTTAGTCGCAGTCAGCGTCGTCGGTTTGCTGCTCGCCGCGTCGGAACGGACGGGGCGATCCATCTGGACCGATCCTTACCTATGGGCAGTTCTGCGCTTCACCATTCTGCAAGCTAGCCTGTCCGCCCTAATCAGTGTCGCGCTAGCAATACCGGTTGCGAGGGCCTTGGCAAGACGACCGGACTTCTTCGGCCGATCGCTGCTGGTGCGCATTCTTGGGGTGCCGATGGTCCTGCCAACCATTGTCGGCGTCCTCGGCATGGTGATCCTGCTGGGGCGCAATGGCTGGCTAAATCAGGGTCTTGAAGGGCTGGGCTTTTCCGGACAGATCAATGTTTATGGCTTGTCCGGCATCCTAATCGCTCACGTCTTCTTCAACATGCCGTTTGCCACAAGGCTGCTGCTGTCGGGCTGGACGACAATCCCGTCCGAGCATTGGCGCCTTGCCAGCCAATTCGGTTTCAACAGCGGGCAAATCTTTCGGCTGATCGAATGGCCGATGATCCGGGAGGTAGCGCCCGGCATTGCGGGCGTTATCTTCCTGCTCTGCTTCACGAGTTTCGCGATCGTTCTGACCCTGGGCGGTGGGCCGCCTAACGCGACGCTGGAGGTGGCCATTTATCAGGCCCTACGGTTTGATTTCGATCTCCAGCGCCTGTTAGCCCTTGCCCTGCTGCAGGTCGTGATCTGCGCCGGCGTTATGGCAATGCTGACCTTCTGGGCGCGGCCTGTCGCCACCGATATGGCCTTGCACGCAATTCACGACCGACCTGACCGGGTCCGAGTGCTGGCCCGAGCGGTGGACGGCTTCTGGCTGGCGTTGGGCGCGCTCATCGTGCTCGCCCCACTAGCCGCGCTTGGCAGCCGGTTTGTTACCGGCCCTATCTTCAAGGTGCTGAGCGAAGAGGCGGTTTGGGCCGCAGCCGTTCGAAGCCTGGCCGTGGGGCTTACCGCAGGGTGCATTTCAGTGGTATTGGGCTGGGGGCTTTTGTCGACTGCCCGGTGGCTCGCGGTGCGAAGAGGAAAGTTGTGGGCCGCTAGAGCCCTTGAAACGACCGCTTCGTTAAGCCTTGTCACCCCGCCGCTGATGTTGGGAGCCGGTCTGTTTTTGGTCTTGCGCACGTTTACCGACCCGTTCGCTTTGGGCCTCATCATTGTCGTGGTCGTGAACGCCATGATGGGGCTGCCATTCGCTGTCCGAATCCTAAATCCGCCCATGGCCCAGGTCGCTCGGCGCTACGATCGGCTAGTCCAAGGATTGGGCATGAATCCCATCGACCGTTTTAGGTTGGTCGACTGGCCCTTGTTGCGACGACCGCTGGCCTTGGCGCTAGGATTGACTGTCGCCCTCTCCTTCGGCGATTTCGGAGTCATTGCCCTCTTCGGAACAGGCCAGACTGAAACCTTGCCCATGGTGCTCTATCAGCGGATCGGCACCTACCGTATTGGCGAAGCGGCCGTCGTTGGGGGTCTTCTGATTGGTCTTTGCATAACGGTCTTCGCCATTATCGACCGGGGAGTTGGCGGCCGTGCCACGCGATAGAACCACTACGGCCATTCGCGTCGACGGCGTGACCTTTCGCTACGAAGAGATGACGATGCGGTTCGATCTAAAGATCGCCGAGGGCGATTTCGTCATGGTCCTAGGCCCCAGTGGTGCTGGAAAGTCGACGTTACTGAGCTTAATCGCCGGATTTGATCGCCCGCTGGATGGCACGATTACGTTGATGGGCCAAGAGATGACCGGCGTCGCCCCTGCCGATCGACCAGTCACCACGCTGTTTCAGGAGGGGAACCTCTTCCCCCACCTGACGGTCGCCCAGAACGTCGGTCTAGGGATCCATCCGGGACTGAAGCTCAACAAAAACCAGCATGCGCAAGTAAGCCAGGCGCTGGATCAGATGGGTCTCGCCGGCCTTGAGACAAGGCTGCCCCGTGCCTTATCGGGTGGCGAACGGCAAAGGGTCGCGCTGGCGCGTAGTTTGGTGCGCAATCGCCCGATCCTGCTTCTCGACGAACCGTTCGCAGCGCTGGATCCAGGGCGTCGGCGTGAAATGACCGATTTGGTCAGCGACCTCGCCCCCGAACGTGGTTTGACGGTCATGATGGTCAGCCATCAATTGGAGGAAGTGCGCGACCGATCGATGCGCGCTCTCTTCATCCACGATGGACAAGTCGTCGCCGATGGCGCAATCAACGACCTGGTATCGTCGCCCACCTCAAGCGAGCTGCGTTCCTATCTAGGCCATTAGGGCTTCTTGACGCCCGTCATTGCGCGGTGCGGCCCCGCGGGGCTAGTCTTTACGCCCACGCCAAGCCCGTTTTGCGAAGGACAAGCCTCACATGGCGATCAAGACGATTTTGCTTCACCTGGCCCCCGACAACAACAGAGAGGGCCGGTTCGACGCCGCACTCGATTTGGCGAGGCGTTTTGGGGCGCATCTTCACATCGTCTATATGACTCAACCTGCCCACATGCCGGCGGCCGTCACCGGCCGGGGCGCCTCCTACGCCTTTATTGCCGAAGCCACGGCTATTGCACGGGAAAAGGCTGCCGAGGTCACAGACTGGGTCAAGAACCGCTGCAGCGAAGTCAAGGTCTCGTGGGATCTCGACGTGCTGGAAGGCGATCACAACAAGATCCTGGCGGACCTCGGGCATTATGCCGACCTGATCATCGTTTCTAAGGATCACGGGGTTACCTTGGACGATTATGTCGGCCTGAGCAGCCCTGACGATCTGTTGGTCATGGCGACGACGCCCGTCCTCATGCTGCCGATCAATCGGCCTATCGAGCCCATCGGCAAAAAGGTCATGGTTGCCTGGAAGGATACCAGGGAGGCGGCCCGTGCCGTGCGCGACAGCTTGGATGTCCTGCGCGCGGCTGACGAAGTCTATGTCATGACCGGTGATCGACCGCATGAGCGCTTCGAATCAGCCTCAAGCCTGGTCACGTATCTCGAGCGCCAGGACATCAAACCAAAACAGGTCAGCGACGTGGCCGAACGCAATATCGGTCAAGTGATCCTCACCTACGCCGAGGACCACAAGATCGATCTATTGATCATGGGCGCTTACGGCAAGTCCCGCTGGCGGGAGATCATTTGGGGCGGTGCCACCCAGCATGTCCTGAATCACGCCACGATACCTGTAATGATGTCCCACTGATCACTGCTCGGACGAGAGTGCGGCGACGCTAGAGGAAGATCAGCGTCACCACGATGAACAGCGGCACCAGAATCAGACACGACCAGACCATATAGCCGAAGAAGCTCGGCATCGGCACGCCACGCTCCTGGGCAATCGACCGGACCATGAAGTTTGGCGCGTTGCCGATATAGGTGTTCGCGCCCATGAAGACGGCACCTGCTGAGATGGCGACGAGCGTGCTTCTGAGCTCGGTCATCAAAATCTCGGCGTCACCGCCGGCGGTGTTGAAGAACACGAGATAGGTCGGCGCATTGTCCAGGAAGCTGGACAGAATCCCGGTAAGCCAAAAATACATAATGTCGTTTGGCTGGCCGTCATCGCTGACCGCCGAGACAATTGTTTCCAGCGCCCCATCCGTGCCGGCGCGCAAGATCGCGATGGCCGGAATGATGGTGACGAATATGCCAGCAAACAGCTTGGCGACCTCGAGTATCGGAAACCAGGTAAAGCCGTTGCGCGATCGGCTGTCGCTGTCGGTGAGATGAAGCGACAGCAGTGCGAGGCCGATGAGAATCACATCGCGCACCAGATTTTGGAGCTCGACATCGACCCCGTAGACCATAAACGTCACGCCAGGCCGCCAAACACCGCTCATCAACACGGCTGCGACGACCCCACCGACCAGCAAGATGTTGATTTTTCCTTCCAGGCCAAGGCCCTCGACATGACGGGTCGGGCCATCTTCTTGATCTTGCTTATTGGCCCCTTCCCGCGCGTGAAGGGTCACGTCGAGAATGTAGTAGCCGATCAACAACACCACCGAGACTAGGAGCATCGGCAGAAATAGGTTCGTCGTCGGCCAGAAGAATGAAACGCCCTTCAAGAAGCCTAAGAACAGCGGTGGATCGCCAAGCGGCGACAGTGAGCCACCGATATTGGCGACGAGGAAGATGAAGAAAACGACCGTATGAACCTTGTAGCGGCGGTTTTCGTTGGCATTGAGTAGGGGCCGAATGAGCAGCATAGCTGCCCCGGTCGTACCCATCAGGCTGGCAATGCAGGTACCGATCGCCAGAATTCCAACATTGACGACAGGAGTTCCCTTCAATGTGCCCGTGACCCGCACGCCGCCGGCAACCGTGAACAAAGCGCCGAGCAGGATGATAAAGGGGATGTATTCCAAGAGGGCGGTATGCAGAAGCTCGTAGAGCGCCAATTGCCAGCCGAAGAGCAGGGCAAACGGAACCAAGAAGCACAGTGCCCAAACGGCGGATACCTTGCCGAAGTGATGATGCCAAAACTGCGGCACCAACAGCGGCATGATTGCGATCGAAAGCAGAATGCCGACAAATGGGACGACCCAAATCAGCCCAAGGTCACCGCCGTCTAGATGAGGCACCCCGTGGCCATGCCCATCACCTTCGGCATGTCCGTCATCCTCACCATGGTCGTTGACGTCGTCATGTCCAGCGGACTCCTCACCGTGGTCTTGGGCAAACGCCGTTTGGATATCCCAGTCCCAGAGCGTGTCACCGACGGTAGGCACCCCGAAAAATACAAGCGCCAATACAAACAACGAAATTCGGGTCAAGAGCCGTGTCTCCCATGGATCGGGGGATGCGCGGAAATCGGTCGGACGGCCGAGTATGGCTAGGACCAACCGTCATTCCAAGCGCTTATGGAGTGCGGATCGTCGGTCTCGGTATCATGCAGATCGAGTGAGGGCGGTCAATCGACGCAGTTGGACTGGCCAAGACGGCCAAAAACAGCCAAGTTCTAACGACCAGTTCGGAAGTGCCGTTAAGGCACCGTTCTGCAACACTGAATGGGAGGTGAAATTGAGATCAACGTTGAAGGCGTTCCTGGCTGCGGCTGCGATCGCAACGGCGGCAACGTCCGCACAAGCACAAGACGATCAATCCTATCTGTTGGCTACAGCTGGAACCGGCGGCACCTATTACCCGGTCGGCGTCGCGATCGCGACGCTGGTTTCGGTCCGGGTCCAACCGACCTTTGGCATCGCCATGTCAGCGATCACGTCGGCAGGATCAGGCGAAAATGTCCGCTTGCTCCGCGAGGATGAAGCCCAATTCGCGATCTTGCAGGGTCTTTACGGCGCCTATGCCGACACAGGCACCGGCCCACTTACCGATGATGGACCGCAGGAGAATCTGCGGTCGGTAAGCATGCTGTGGCAAAATGTCGAGCATTTCGCGATCCGTTCGGACTATGTGGACAGCGGCACGATCGACGATCTTCTGGCCATGCAAGACCATGGTTTTGCCATCGGCGCACGGAATTCCGGCACCGAGGGCTCGAACCGGCAAATCCTCGCAGGTCTCGGTGTTGATGACCCCGATACGCATTTTGCTGTCGCGTATCTCGGCTATTCGCCGTCTGTCGACGCATTCCAAAACGGCACCATTGACGCCGTGAACCCCGCTGCCGGACCGCCCGTGGGTGCATACACCCGGTTGGCTGCCGCTGTAGGCGATGAGATCACACTGTTGAATTTCACCGACGATCAGGTGACCGCAGCGAATGGTCCGTTTGATGGATTGTGGACGTCTTACACCATCGAGGCGGGGACTTACCCCGATCAGGATGAGGATGTGACGACGATTGCCCAGCCGAATGTCCTGGCGGTCAACGCCGACGTGCCGGAAGAGGCGGTCTATCAGATCACCAAGGCCATGTATGAAAACCTAGCCTTCTTGCAGAACATCCATCCGGCGACGAATGCGATGTCGTTGGATGCGGCGATTGTCGGGTTGCCGTTGCCGCTGCATCCCGGCGCGCTTCGGTACTACGAAGAAGCAGGGCTTGAGATTCCAGACAATCTGAGACCAGCGGCAGAGTAGCGGCCCTGAAGTCTTGATATTGAGCGATCTGGTGCGCTAGCGCCAGATCGCTCTTTTGTCTCGGTCTATGTCACAAGTACCGTCGGAGCGAGATCCGGCTGACGCCAGTTCGGATGCCTTGAAGGTTGCCGGCAAAGACGTCGACCCCGATCGGATCAGCTATTTTCCGACCAGCCGCCCAGTTACAGTCGGCCTGTTTGTTGCAGCCGTCGCCGTCGCACTCTGGCACATCTGGGCGAATTCGATTGGAATCGTCCCTGACCTCACCCGTAACGTCATTCACTTTGCGGCTTTCGGCGTTTTCTGCACCTTTGCATTCCCTCTCGTTAAGGCGAATACCGAGTGGCGGGATACGGGCCGATGGATTGACCTCACAATTGCCGCCGTCCTGGTCGCCTGTTGTGCCTACATCCTCATTCGCGAACGCGCATTGTCGGGGCGCGACTTCACCAATGTGCTGGATTTCGTCGTCTGTATTGCCGTGATCGTTATCGGCATCGAGCTGACGCGGCGGACCACTGGCTGGATCATTCCAGCGATCATCGTGGTGGCGCTCGGCTACATCCTCTGGTGGGGCAGTCTGATCCCTGGCGCCATGGGATTTCCCGGTCTCTCGCTGGAAACCGTGCTGCAGCGGTCGATCTATGGCGAAGATGGCATGTTCGGCCTTATCGCCAGCATCTCGTCGACCTTCGTTGTTATGTTCATTTTGTTTGGCGCATTCCTGACCAAGTCCGGCGCCAACGAGTTCATCATCCAGTTTGCACGAGCAATTGCTGGCAGAATCATTGGCGGTCCCGGATTCGTGGCCGTCGTCGCGTCCGGGCTGAATGGCACGATATCGGGGTCCGCTGTCGCCAACACCGTGTCGACCGGCGTGATCACTATTCCCTTGATGAAGCGATCGGGATTTCCTTCGCGCGTTGCTGCTGGCGTGGAGGCGTCCGCATCGACCGGTGGCCAACTGATGCCGCCGATCATGGGGGCCGGCGCCTTCGTGATGGCCAGCTTTACCGAGATACCCTATCTGGACATCATCGCGCTGGCATTCCTCCCTGCCCTCATGTTCTTTGCCGGCATCGCGTTCAATGTCCGCATCATTGCCAAGAAGGAAGGATTGCAGCCGTCTGAGACAGAGGGCCTGAGCGCCTGGAAAGCCGTCAAGGAACGTGGCGTCACCTTCATCATTCCGCTTTGCGTTCTCGTGGCGGCGCTAATCGTTGGCTATACGCCAACCTACGCCGCCGGCGCCGCGATCATCGCCGTGATCGCATCAAGCTGGCTGACCAAGTCGCGCATGGGCATTCGCGAGATCTTGGATGCGCTCGTGCTCGGCGTGCGCAACATGATCCTGACTGCGATCTTGCTGGTCACCGTCGGCCTCATCGTGATGGTCATTACGACCACCGGCATCGGCAACACCTTTTCCCTTCTGATCGCCAGTTGGGCCGATGGCAGCCTGATCATAGCGATTATCTTGATCGCAATCGCTTCGCTAGTACTAGGAATGGGCCTGCCCGTCACCGCAGCCTACATCGTCTTGGCAACGCTCTCCGCACCCGCACTGGAGCAGTTGATTAGCCAAAGCCAAGTAATTGAGGCTCTTGCGGGTCAACCTGCCCCCCAATCCGTCAGCACTATTTTCTTGCTGTTCACTCCTGATTTGCTGGTCCAGTTGGCTGGTCAATGGGGTGTCCCGCTTACAGCCGATGCTGCGACAGGCCTCGTCGGGACTGTCACCTCGGGTGACCCGCTGACTCAGGCGCAAGCGGCTACGATCATGGAGCTGTCGCGCATTCCCGATATAGCGCCGATGATCGATGGCATCGGCGATACCGTCCTGTCGGCTACGGCCATCACAACCGCCCTGCTGTCGGCCCATATGATCATTTTCTGGCTTAGCCAGGACAGTAACGTCACGCCGCCCGTGTGCCTGACTGCCTTTGCCGCCGCAGCCATTGCTAAGTCCCAGCCCATGAAGACGGGCTTTACGGCCTGGAAGATCTCCAAGACGCTCTACATCGTGCCGCTGCTTTTTGCCTATACGCAGCTGCTGGGAGATAACTTCCTCGCGGCTTTTGAGATCTTTGCCTTTGGACTATTGGGCATCTACGCATTGATCGTCGCTCTCGAAGGCCATGCCGAGGCAGCCGTGGCGTGGTATCTGCGGCCTGTCATCGCCGCAATCGGTGTTGCGCTGTTATGGCCGAATAGCATTCTGGTCCATGTGTTGGGCGCCGCTTTGCTGATCGTCTTTCTTGCGATCAATATCCGCATTGACCGGCGCCAGCTTGCCGCCAAGGGCGCCACGGGCTAGCTTTTAGACCAATCAAGAAAGCCTACAGAGAGGTAGCCGCGCCATGGACATGTCCGGACAACAGCTTATTCCTGCAGATCGCGAAACGGTATGGCGCGGGCTAAACGATCCCGAGGTGTTGCGCCAGAGCATCCCAGGCTGCGAGTCGATCGAAAAGCAGTCGGACACAGAGATGACCGCCAAGGTCACGGCGAAGGTGGGGCCGGTCAAGGCACGCTTCACGGGCGCTGTGACCTTGTCCAATCTCAATCCGCCCGAAAGCTATACGATCAGCGGCGAAGGCAAGGGCGGCGCGGCGGGATTTGCCAAGGGCGGCGCCGAGGTTAAGCTTGAGGACGCCGATGGTGGCACCATGCTGAGCTACGAGGTCCACGCCAATGTCGGCGGCAAACTTGCCCAATTGGGTGGCCGACTCATCGACGGCACTGCGAAACGCATGGCCGGGGAATTCTTCGATAACTTTGCCAAAGTTGTCGGGGAGACGGCAGCACCCGACGAGGCGGTAGTAGAAGCGCCAGAGGAGGCGCCGGCTGAAGCCCCGCCGGAAACACCCGCTGCTGAACCAGAGGCGCAACCCGTTGGAGAGCCAATGCCTGCCATGGCGGAAGAGGCGCCGCCGGCAGCGGCGGAGACGTCCGAGCCGGCGGAGACCCCTGCCCCACAACCAGAACCGGGCACCCCGCCTGCCGAACCGACAATGCCGGAACCGTCTCAGACGTCCCCTGGACTTAGCCCCGTGATCTGGGTGGGCGGGCTTGTGGTGATCGTGATTGCGATCATCTATTTGCTGACTTAGCGCTGGGAGCCAATCTCGCGACGTGAATCATGGTCAGGCATTCAATTAGTCTTGTCTTTCAGAGGCGTCGCTTGACCGAAGCGTAACCCCATCTTAGCCTCTCAGCTATCAATGGCGGCTGTTTAACGAACGGGTCGCACGTAGACATAAAACAGGGAGGTCCGACATGGCTGTATCCGTGTCGTTGACGGTAAATACCAAATCAGTAGCGCGCGACGTCGAGCCCCGCACATTGTTAGTGGAATTCTTGCGTGAGGAGCTCGGCCTCACAGGTACCCATGTCGGCTGCGATACCAGCCAATGCGGGGCCTGTACCGTACATGTCGACGGGAAGTCGGTGAAGGCTTGCACGATGTTGGCGGTCCAAGTCGACGGTTCGTCTGTGACGACGATCGAAGGTCTCGCGCCGAGCCTGGAGGACCTGCATCCGATGCAGGCGGCGTTCCGGGACAATCACGGCCTGCAGTGCGGCTTTTGCACGCCCGGCATGATCATGAGCGCGGTCGACCTCCTGCAAAACAACCCCGACCCTTCCGAACAGGAAGTTCGTGAATGGCTGGAAGGTAATATCTGCCGCTGTACCGGCTACCACAACATCGTCAAATCGGTGCTGGACGCGGCCGGTCGCATGCGCGCCCAACAACAAGCAGCGGAATAGGGAGGACGAACGATGGCAGACGACGGCATTGGTGCGCCCCTAACGCGCAAGGAAGACCGCCGGTTCCTTATCGGACGCGGTCAGTACACTGACGACATCAACCGGCCGCACCAAACCTATGCGGCATTCGTGCGTAGTCCCCACGCGCATGCAACCATTCGAGGCGTTAACACCGAGGCCGCTGAAAAGGCCCCTGGCGTCGTGGCGGTCCTAACCGGAAAGGAGATGGCCGACGATGGGATCGGAAACCTGATTTGCGGGTGGATGATCCATTCCAAGGATGGAGAGCCGATGAAGGTCGGCGCCCATGCCCCGATGTCGCACGAAACTGTGCGTCATGTCGGTGAGCGCGTTGCCATCGTTGTCGCGGAGACACTGTCAGAAGCCCGCGACGCAGCGGAGCTTGTTGACGTTGATTATGACGTTCACGAGGCTTGCGTTTCGACTGAGGCAGCAACGTCCGACGGCCAACCACTTGTCCACGCAGAGATCCCCAACAATCTCGCCTTTGACTGGGAACTCGGTGACAAGGCCGCAACGGATGCGGCATTCGAAAATGCCCATCACATCACCAGCCTCGATATCGTCAACAACCGGCTTGTGCCTAACGCGATAGAGCCGAGGGCGGCGATTGGCGAGTACGATATCGGGTCGGAAGACCTCACGCTCTACACAACCAGTCAGAATCCCCATGTCGCGAGGCTGGTGCTCTCGGCATTCATCGGAATCGGTGCAGAACACAATCTGAGGGTCATTGCCCCTGACGTTGGTGGCGGCTTTGGGTCGAAAATCTACATCTATCCGGAAGAGATCGCTTGCCTTTGGGCCTCCAAGAAGGTTGCTCGGCCGGTCAAATGGACGGGTGAGCGGTCTGAGTCCTTCATGACGGATGCCCATGCCCGCGATCACGTGACGAAGGCAGAACTCGCGCTAGACAGCGAAGGCAAAATGATCGGCCTTCGGGTCGACAGTTTCGCCAATGTCGGGGCTTACCTGTCCTTGTTCGCATCGGTGACGCCGACCTATCTGCACGGCACGTTGCTCGCCGGGCAGTACACGATCCCGAACATCTATGTGAACATCAAGGCGGTCTACACCCACACAGTACCCGTCGACGCCTATCGTGGTGCAGGACGCCCTGAGGCGACTTACATTGTTGAGCGTGCGGCCGAAATAGCGGCTCGCGAACTTGGAATTGACCCGGCAGAGTTGCGTCGGCGTAACTTCATTCAGCCCGATCAGTTCCCCTATCAGACACCGGTCGCCTTGACCTATGACTCAGGGAATTACCCGGAAATTCTGAGCAAAGCGCTCGAAGTGTCTGGCTATGCAGACTTTCCGCAAAGAAGGGCGGAATCAGAGGCTCGCGGTAAGCTGCGCGGCATCGGCTTTTCCAGCTATGTTGAGGCTTGCGGGATTGCACCCTCGGCCACTATTGGCGCCCTAGGGGCTGGAGTTGGCCTTTGGGAAAGCGCAAAGATCCGCTTTAATGCGACAGGAAATGTGATGGTCTACACGGGGGCGCACAGCCATGGCCAAGGCCATGAAACTGTGTTTGCCCAGCTGATCAGCACCCATCTCGGCATCCCGACCGACCATGTTGAGATCGTTCATGGCGATACCGAGAAGACCCCGATGGGTATGGGCACCTACGGTTCGAGATCCCTGGCCGTTGGCGGTTCGGCAATCGTGAAGGCGGCCGAGAAGATCATCGCCAAGGGAACGAAGATCGCGGCGCATCTTCTCGAAGCGTCGGAGGCCGATATCGAGTTCAAGGATGGCGCCTTCACCGTGGCTGGGACGGACCGGACCAAGACCATCCAGGAAGTCGCGTTTGCGGCCTATGTCCCACATAACTATCCGGAAGATGTGGAACCAGGGTTGGAGGAAACGGCCTTCTATGACCCTGCCAACTTCACTTATCCGTCCGGCACTCACGTTTGCGAGGTGGAAGTTGATCCGGATACCGGTGTCGTTGAAATCGTTAGCTTCACGGCTGTCGATGATTTCGGAAACATCATCAACCCGATGATTGTCGAAGGGCAAGTTCATGGCGGCCTTACTCAAGGGATCGGGCAGGCCATGCTTGAGAACTGCGTCTATGACGATGACGGTTCGCTCATCACTGGCTCCTACATGGATTACTGCATGCCACGTGCAGATAATCTGCCCACGTTTAAGGTTGCCAACATAGAAACTCCCTGCCCGCACAACCCGCTGGGCGCCAAAGGGTGTGGCGAGGCCGGGGCTATCGGTTCGCCCCCGTCGGTGATCAATGCGGTAACCGATGCAATCGGTACGGAAATGCAGATGCCGGCCACGCCCGAGCGGGTTTGGCAGGCACTGCAAAGCAAGACAGCCGCGGTCGCCGCGGAATAAGGAGGACGAGCCATGTACGCATTCGATTATCACAAACCGTCCTCCGTGCAGGAGGCCGCATCCTTGTTGGCAAGCAAAGAGGACGCCACGCTGGTTGCGGGCGGGCAAACGCTGATCCCAACGCTAAAGCATCGCCTCGCGCAGCCATCGGACGTTGTCGACCTTTCCGGAATTGCTGAACTGAAGGGCATCCGGCTAGACGGCGACACGCTCGTCATCGGGGCCATGACAACCCATGCAGCGGTCGCCTCCGACGCAACGGTTCGATCGGCCGTACCGGCATTGGCCGACTTGGCTGACGGTATCGGTGACGCTCAAGTCCGCAATTGCGGGACCATTGGCGGGTCAGTGTCCAACAACGATCCCGCGGCCGACTATCCGGCCGCGCTGCTGGCGCTAGGCGCCACTGTCGTCACCACAAACCGCTCGATCTCCTCCGATGATTTCTTCACCGGCATGTTCGATACAGCCCTGGAAGCTGGCGAGATTGTTACTGAAATCCGCATCCCAAAGCCAACCCGCGCGGCCTATGCCAAATTCCCCAACCCGGCGAGCCGATACGCGATTGTGGGCGTGATGGTCGCTGAAGGCGGTAGCGGCGTGCGAGTGGCGGTTACCGGAGCCGGTCAGGACGGCGTGTTTCGGGCAACTGATATTGAGCAAGCGCTCGCTGGCTCGTTCAGTGCCGACGCCGCCAAAGCGGTCTCGGTGTCGCCCGACAATCTGAGCGCCGATATCCATGCATCGTCGGAGTATCGGGCGCATTTGGTGTCGGTAATGGCATCGCGGGCGGTCGCCGCTTGCAGCTAGCCGAGAAACTCTTATCTCTCAGGAGGCGCGGCAGCCGATGTCGCGCCTCTTTTCTTGCGCCTTGCTTTGGGTGCAAGTAATGGCCAAGCCCGCGTCCGGAGGCCCTCCTGCCCGAGCATCAGATCACCCAAGGTCAACCTGGCGGCAACGCTAACAGCAACCAGGATCGCGCACGCCAGCGGATCATCGATTGGCTGCTGTCGGAAGGCAGAGCTCTGGAAAACGCCGGCGCCCTGCTGGACGCGGTCGCCCGGCATCTGACGACTGCCGGTGTCAGAGTCGATCGCGCAACCTTACACCT
>JBCCER010000088.1:0-17526 GCA_039030175.1 Pseudomonadota bacterium | reverse complement strand
TTGAGCAGTGCCAGCCGGTCGCGCATGGCCAGCGCCGCGCGGCATGCATTTTCTGCATGCTGTGCATCGTCCAGTGGCGCGTTCCAGAACGCCATGATCGCGTCGCCCATATATTTGTCGATCGTGCCGTCATGCTCCAAGATGATCTCGGTCATGGGGGTCAGGAAACTGTTGATAAAGCTGGTCAACTCTTCCGGGCTCATGGTTTCGGAAATCGATGTGAACCCGCGTATGTCGGAAAACAGCAATGTCAGCTCTCGGCTCTCGCCGCCGAGACGCAACTGCTTGGGGTTTTCCGCGACGCGCTTGACCAGCTGTGGTGACAGATAGCGGCTGAAGGCCGAACGAACCTGCCCTCTTTCCTTCTCGGTGCGCATATACGACAAGAACGAGACCATCACATAGATCAGCAACACAGCGATCGAGGGGTAGACCGGGTCAAGCAAAAGGCCCGCGCTGTCAAAGGCAAGCCAAGAACCGTAGATACTGCCGAATGCCAGAAGCGCGCCCAATACGGCCCCTGCGACCACGCCGACCAGCGGAATAATCAAGATCAGCAGCAAGCCAATAACCACAAGCAGAACAACTTCGGCCCCGGCGGCCCAGTCTGGGCGTTCGAGAAAGGTGCCCGAAATCATCTGTTCAATCGCCTGGGCATGGATCGCAACCCCAGGGGTAGCGGGATCGAGCGGCGTGGCATGGATGTCGAGCAGCCCCGCCGCGGACGTTCCGATCACCACGATATGGCCGGCTATGAGGTTTGAGATCTCGGGGTCCGGCGCGGGGGCATCCAGGACCTGCCAGGCTTCAATGGCCTCATCGTCTTCGGTTGGCTCGAAATAGAGCCACATTTCACCATTGGCTGTCGTCGGAACGACGAAGTCGCCAACGCGCAAGGAGGTGACGCCCGCTGCGTCGCCAAAGGACTGGCTACCGCTGGCATCGGCCGATCGAGCAACGATGGTTGACGCCTGTTGCGCGGCGCGAAGCGCTTCGACCGACAGACTCGGCAGAATTTCTTCGTTCAACACCAGCAGCAGCGGCGCTCTGCGTACGGTACCGTCGATATCTCGAGACAATACGAGGCTGCCGCGCCCCCACGCTGCCTCGTCGATCACTGGCAGACTAGTCAATCCGCCGCGAAGGTGCGGCAGAAAGGGCCGAGGGTCTGAACCGGCATATGCCATACCGCCGGAAAAATCCGGATCGGTGCGGCCTTCCGATGCCGAGGCGGAGAACCCAAGAACGACGATGCCGTTGGATAGAGTCTCAGCAAAGACATCGTCGTGGTCTGGAAGTTGCGCGATGCTATCAACAAGGGCGTCCAGCTCTGGAGTTTCCGGCCAGATCTCGATAGCGCGCGCGGGGGACGTCCTGTCGGGCTCGGGAAATATCATCGCAAACGCGATTGCCGCGGCACCGTTGTCGATCAGCTTTTCGACTAGATTCGACAGAACCGTGCGCGGCCAGGGCCACTGACCGTAGCGCTCCAGCGAGGCGTCACCGATATCGACGATACGCACGGGCAGTGGCGGGTCGTCACGAGGCTTTAGACGTTGATAGGAATCGAATACGGCGAGGCGGGCCGTCTCGATCGGCCAAGGATCGACCACCCGAAGAACCACCGCGAAGGCCAGTGCCAGGGCCCCGATCAGGATAGGCAGGAGGTAGCGTCTCATGCGTGCGCTTGCCGGATCATGGGGAAGCGGTGCTCAATAGCGCTGTCCTTGCAAGTCTGTCGCCGGTTATGCGGCGAGCGCGAATTACGTGCCCAGTGGCGGCTCGAGCGGCGCGTGCGCTCCCTCTATGAGTGCCACATAGTCGGTGGGACAGCAATGACACGCGATCGCGGCTTTGTCGTCTTTGATGGTTCGCCAAGACCAGGCCCAGCCCTCGGCGTGTGGCATCTTGGCCGAGACCGCTCGACAAACCGTAAAAACACCCCCAACTAGTAAACCGACAGGCGAATAACGAGTCCGGTTTTGCTCCAATCCAGGCTCCTGCTTCACACACAATTGTGGCGGATAACGAAACTGTAACGTCAAAATGTGGCACCCATGCTTGATAAATAACTGTGATTAATACACAATCACAAATAAGACATAATTATGCGATCGTCAGAATCGCTCTACGGAGAGGGTAATCAGTGACTAAATCTAATTTAGTGCGCGTGCTCGCGACGACGAGTTTGATCCCGTTTGGGTTGATTAGCGTGACAGCTTCTGCGCAGACGTTCGGGGGCGGTCAATCCTCGCAGATTGCCGCCACAGACTTCGTAGAAGTTGGTATCACCGATGTGGTCGAACGCGAAGCGGTTGGCACGGTCGCAGCGCAGATTCGCAATCTGCAGATAACCGATACGATCTTCTTTGACGAAACGATTGAAACTGGGCCCGATAGCGCGACCAGGGTTAGTTTTCTGGACAATTCGAGCCTCTCATTGGGCCCGTCCAGCCAGGTGGTGATCGATCGCTTCATCTACGACCCGGCGGAAGGCACCGGTGAGATGGCGCTTAGCCTTACAGCCGGCGTATTTCGATTTGCCTCGGGAACTCTCGAATCGGAGAATTACACGATCGACACGCCCGTGGGCACGATCGGCGTTCGGGGAACAGTTTTTGAGGCCATTGTGGATTGCGCGAACCGTTCGGTCGGCGATTGTGACGTTGCCGTGGATGTTATCAGCGGCGCGACCACGTTCACGCGTGAATCCACTACCGGCGCCGGCGACGGTCAACCAGATGCCGTTACGCCGCGAGGAAGCCGGATGTCCTACAATCCGACGGTTTCGTCCCAGATTGGCGTAGCAGAAATCGACGATGACGAGCGGCTGCCCGGCGTCGAGGATCTTGGAGAGCGCCTCAATCAAAGCGTGGTCGACCTGATCAACGACGCTCTTCCGCCTGGTGTGAGTTTTTCCAACGCTTCAGCCGCACAGTTAGCCGAGGCAGCGGTCGAGTTGGCGCAGCTCAATGCGCTCGTTAGCGACCTGATGATTCAGACGATATATGAGTCGAGATCGGATGCTCTTGGCCCTGTGGCATCGACACTCATGGCACAGGTGCCAGCGTCGACGCCGCGCGTAATCGCGGGCCTGTCCAACATTCAATATGCCAACATAAACGAGCCGGCGGCTGAGAGGGACAATCCGTTCGGTGATCCGCGAGATCGAGAAGATGAGCCGGAAGAAGAGAACGAGGTCGTGGAAACCGAGCCCGAGCCCGAGTCCGAGCCCGAACCAGAACCCGAGCCCGAACCGGAACCCGAGCCGGACGATCGCCCCTCATTCGAGGACGGTGTGAACGATGCAATGGACGCCTTCAACGACGTGCAAGACGCGTTCCGCGACACGCAGGACGGGTTCCGCGACACGCAGGACGGGTTCCGCGATGTGGCAGATGGCATAAGGGGCAATCAGTAGTCTTTTCTCCGACGAGACTAAAACGATGGTCTAACTGGCCGCGTCGGTTCGTGGAGACTCCGGGTCATTTCGGCTCGTAGTCTCCATATCGCGGGCCCTGATATAGGGGCGCCCTACAATCTGTCGCATGATCGGGTTTCGGTGCGCCTAAGACCAACGCGGTCACAGCCAAAACCCGTTGTCGTGCACCTTAGTTTGAGCAGCGGTTGTCTTCTAGCAAGTGCTCGGTCGGCGGACTATGTCGCCACCTCACCCGCCTCGACGGTCTCCAAATCGAACGCTGCCTTGAACAGTGCCTTTGTATAGGCCGTTGTCGGATTGTTGAAGATGGTCTCAGACGGGCCGTGCTCGACCACTTTTCCTTCTTTCATGACCAGGATCTCGTCGGAAAGGGCGCGAACTACCTTTAGGTCGTGGCTGATAAACAAGTAGGCCAGCTTGTGGCGCTGCTGCAAATCGCGCAGCAGATCGACAATTTGGGCCTGAACGGACATGTCGAGCGCGGAGGTCGGTTCGTCCAAGACGACAAAACGAGGTTTTAAGATCATTGCCCGGGCAATGGAGATGCGCTGGCGTTGACCCCCAGAGAATTCGTGCGGGTAGCGGAAGCGGCTTTCTGGATCGATGCCGACCTCATTCAGCACGTCCACAATCATAGTCTCGCGCTCGTCCGCGCTGCCGCCGACATCGTGGACCTTCAGCCCCTCGGCCACGATCTCGCCGACCGACATGCGTGGGCTCAGCGACCCGTAGGGGTCCTGGAACACGACCTGCATCTCGCGTCGCAAAGGCCGCATGGCGGCATATTGCAGCCCCTGGATACTGTTTCCGCAATAGGCGATCTTCCCCATCGACGGGATTAGGCGCAGTAACGCCATGCCGAGCGTGGTTTTGCCGGACCCCGACTCGCCCACGACACCCACTGTATGGCCCTCACGTACCGTCAGATCGATACCGTCGACGGCTTTGATGTTGTCAACGGTACGCCGCAGAATACCCTTCTTGATCGGGAACCAGACCCGCACGTCATCGCCTTTGACGATGATCGGGGTGTCGTCCGACGCGTGAAGCGGCTGGCCCTTCGGTTCGGCCGACAACAGCATCTGGGTATAGGGGTGCTCCGGATTGGCGAAGAGTTGCGCCGCTGGCTTGGCCTCGACGATTTCGCCCTTGTTCATCACGCAGACGTCGTCGGCCATTTTGCGAACGACCGACAGATCATGGGTGATCAGCAGTAGCGCCATGCCAAATCGCGCCTGCAGATCCTTCAACAACTCAAGAATCTGGGCCTGAATAGTGACGTCAAGCGCCGTCGTGGGCTCGTCGGCAATTAACAGGTCTGGCTCGTTCGCCAGCGCCATGGCGATCATCACGCGCTGGCGCTGGCCGCCGGACAGTTCGTGCGGAAAGGCGGCAAGCCGCTTCTCGGGCTCGGGCAGCCCGACAAGTTTCAACAGCTCCAAGCAGCGCATGCGGGCCTTGGCACGCGAGAGTCCTTTGTGAACGAACAGCACCTCGCTGACTTGACGCTCGACTGTGTGGAGCGGATTCAACGAGGTCATCGGTTCTTGGAAGATGACCGAAATCTCGTTGCCTCGCACGGACTGCAGCGTCTTTTCCGGAGCGCCAATCAGCTCCTGCCCCTTGAACCGAATACTGCCCCCTGGATGGCTGGCGACCGGATACGGTAGCAGTTGGAGGATTGACAACGCGCTGACCGATTTACCCGATCCGGATTCGCCGACCAACGCCAGCGTTTCGCCCTTGCGCAGGCTGAACGAGACATTGCGCACGGCCTCGACAGTCTCGCCCGGCATATTGAAATTTACCGACAGGTTCGCGACCGTTAGCAGCGGAGCGTCGCTCGTCGCTGCGCCGGCGTTCGCCTCGTCAACTGCCATGTGATCGGGGGCGTTCATGGCGTCGTCGCCGCTTGGGTCTTGGTTTGAACAGCGGCGCCGCCGGTGGTGGCCGGAACAGCGCCGACGGCCTTGCGGGCATCGAAGGCATCGCGCAACGCTTCGCCGACGAAGACCAACAGGCTCAGCATGATGGCCAGCGAGAAAAAGGCGGTGAAGCCCAGCCAGGGGGCCTGCAAATTTGATTTGCCCTGCTGGATCATCTCGCCCAGCGACGGCGAACCTGGCGGCAGGCCGTAGCCGAGGAAATCGAGCCCTGTGAGGCTCGTGATCGCGCCTGTCAGGATAAAGGGCAGGAAGGTGATTGTGGCCACCATGGCGTTTGGCAGGACATGCTTGAACATGATCACCCGATCAGGCTGCCCAAGCGCCCTTGCCGCCCGAACATAGTCAAAGTTTCTGGCCCGCAGGAATTCTGCGCGGACCACTGCCACCGGCGCCATCCAACTGAAAAGCAGCAGCAAGATCAGCAATGTCCAGAAACTGGGCGTGATGAAGCTGGCCATGATGATCAACAAGAAGAACACGGGCATGCCGCCCCAAATTTCCATGAAACGCTGGAACAAGAGGTCGACCCAACCGCCGAAATAGCCCTGAACCGCCCCCGAACTGACACCGATGATCAGCGAGAAAACCGTCAGCACCAGGCCGAACAGCACGGAAAGACGAAAGCCATAGATCAGCCGTGCAAGAACGTCCCGCGCCTGATCATCGGTGCCAAGCCAATTGACCGAAGAGGGTGGCGAGGGCGCGGGCTGATCGAGATCGTAGTTGATGGTGCGGTAGGAGAACGGGATCAGCGGCCAGAGGATCCAGCCTTTCTCTTCGATCAGCTCCTGCACGAACGGATCGCGGTATTCCGCCTCGGTCGCGAACTCGCCGCCAAAATCCGTCTCCGGATAGGACACGAATATCGGGTAGTAGAGTTCGCCTTCGTAGGAAACCAGCAGCGGTTTATCGTTGGCAATGAATTCGGCAAATAGCGAGATGCCGAACAAGAGCAGGAAGATCCAAAGCGACCAAAAGCCTCGCCGATTGGCTCTGAAATTGTGCAGCCGCCGCTTGGTCATCGGGGATACGGGGATACCCAACACGCGGTCTCGCTTCCGCCGCACCGATGACGGGGCTGTTGTTTCTGTCGTGGATTCCACGGTCCGCTCGGCCAATTGGTCAGACACGGCGGGCCTCGAAATCAATGCGTGGGTCGATCACGGTATAAACAATGTCTTCCACCAGCTTCATCACCAGACCAAGCAGTGTGAAGAAGTAGAGTGTTCCGAAGACCACGGGGTAGTCTCGGTTGACCACCGCCTCAAAGCCCAACAGCCCAAGGCCGTCTAAGGAAAAGATCACCTCGATAAACAGGGCGCCCGTGAACAACACACCAATAAAGGCCGATGGAAAGCCGGCCACGACAATCAACATCGCGTTGCGGAAGACGTGGCCATAAAGCACCCGGTGCTCGGTCAGCCCCTTAGCCTTGGCCGTCAGCACGTACATTTTGTTGATCTCGTCCAAAAACGAGTTCTTGGTCAGCATTGTTAGGGTGGCAAAGCCGCCGATGACCATCGCAAAGACCGGCAGGGCCATGTGCCAGAAATAGTCGATGATCTTGCCGAAGAATGAGAGGCTAGCCCAGTCATCCGACACCAGGCCTCTAAGCGGAAACCAGTCGAAATAGCGCCCGCCGGCGAACACGACGATCAGTAGAACGGCGAACAAGAAAGCCGGGATCGCGAATCCAATGATCACCAGGCCTGATGTCCAGATGTCGAAGCGGGAGCCGTCGCGCACCGCCTTGCGGACACCCATCGGGATGGAGATCAGATAGACCAGCAAGGTGGTCCAGATTCCAAGCGAAATCGAGACCGGCATCTTGTCGATCACCAGATCGACCACGCTTTGGCCGCGGAAATAGCTGTCGCCGAAATCGAAGACCAGGAAATTGCCCATCATGAGGAAGAACCGCTCATGGATGGGCTTGTCGAAGCCAAACTGCCGCTCGATTTCCGCGATCAATTGCGGCGGTAATCCTTGGGCGCCGCGATAGCTCGAGGTTGTCTGGGTACTCGCTCGCTCTACCTGGCTTTCGGCGGCCTGTTGAAAGTCGCCGCCGCCGCCGCCCGAGATCCTAGCGGTGGCTTCCGTCGCCGTGCCTTGAAGTTCGGCGATCACCTGTTCGACAGGACCTCCTGGCGCGAACTGGATGATGAAGAAGTTGATGACCATGATCCCGAATAGGGTCGGGATGATCAGCAACAGCCGCCGGATTATATAGGCCAGCATGGGCCGCGTTCCTGCGCCCTACCGCCGTATCTGCCGTTGCAGCGAGGCGGCCGCTTCCTCGTCGTACCACCAGGTGCCGGGGAAACCGACGCCGTAGGTCGGAGGGGTTTCTGGCTGGCCGAAAACGTTCCAGTAGGCGATCCGATAGACGTCCGGCAGATAGCTGGGAATGATGTAGTAGCCGCGCAGCAGGATGCGGTCGAGTGAGCGCATCACCGCCTCCAGCTGTTCGATATTCTCGCGGTCGGTCATCACCCGTTCGAGCAGCTCGTCAATCACCGGATCGGCCACGCCCGGCCAGTTGCCGGAGCCGATTTCATCGGCAGCCGAAGCCTCGAAATACGTGCGTAGCTCGCCGCCGGGCGGCGGGAAGAAGTTCGCCGCGATATAGATCATGTCGTATTCGAAATCGTCGGTCAGCCGCTCATACTGAGCGGTATCGGCCTGCCGAATATTGACCTCGATCCCCGCACGACGGAGATTGGCGACGAAGGGCTCGACGACCCTCAACAGTGTGTCGCTGTTGAGCAGAATCTGAAAGCTGAACGGCTCGCCAGTTTCTACATTGCGCAGCGTTCCGTCCTGAACCTCCCAGCCGGCTTCGGCAAAAAGCGCTAGCGCCGTGCGCAGTTGCTGACGAATTCGGCCTGACCCGTCGGTCTCGGGCAGGACAAAGGGCTCATCGAAAATTGAGGCGGGAATCTGATCGGCATACTCGTTGAGAATCGCCAGCTCGCTTTCCGTTGGCATCGGAAATTCTTCGGTGCCGTAGGCGGAGTTGGGGAAATAGCTGCGCGCTCGGCGATATTGGCCGTAGAAGACATTGGCGCGGGTCCATTCAAAATCCCAAAGCTGGGTGATGGCCTCGCGCACGCGGATATCGGAGAAGATCGATCGGCGAGTATTGAAGACGAATCCAATATAGCCGCGCGGCGTATTTACCTCGATCGACTCGTCGCGGATCACGTCGCCGCTATTGACTACACTGACGTCGTATCCTGTTGCCCAGCGCCTGGCTTCATTCTCGGACCAAAAATCGAATTCGCCGCCCAGGAACGCCTCAAACATGACGTTCACATCGCGGAAATAGATATAGCTGATTCGGTCGAAATTGTTGGCCCCGCGATTTACCGGCAAATCCTCCGCCCAATAGTCCTCCACTCGGCTGTAGGTGATCGACCGGCCCGGGTCCAAGCTCTCGATCGTATACGGCCCATGATAGAGGATTGGCTCGAGATAGGATTCGGAGGTGTCGCGTCCTGACGCTTCCCACCAATGTTCCGGCCAGGGGGTGAAACCGGCAGCAAGGCCGAGCGTGCCGTAGTCGTTGACCGTGTCGAATTCGAACCGGACTTGTCGGTCGTTCAGCGCTTCGGCAGCTGTAATGTCGCTGTAAAACTCCCGAAGCAGCGGCCGTGCATCTTCCTTGATGACGTCGAACGCAAACGCGAAGTCGCCGGCCACAATTGGCTCGCCGTCGTGATAGCGGGCCTCTGGATTGATTGTGAAAATCGCATAGCTAATGTCGTCCGGAACTGCCACGCTTTCGGCGATGAGGGGGTAGTAAGTCGACAGTTCGTCGCCTGATCCGGTGAAAAGGCTGTCATAGACAAGACCGATGCTGCCAGGCCAACGGCCGCCCAGCGTGATGGTATCGAGTCTCTCATAGGTGCCGAACGCGCCCAATCGGATCGAACCACCTTTGGGTGCGTCCGGATTTACGTAATTGAAATGCTGAAAATCGTCGGGATAGAGCGGCTCACCGAACTCTGCGAACGAGTGGAGCACGTTCAGGCCTTCGAGATTGGCGTCGATCTCAGCTTGATCGACCTCCTGCGCCTGAGCGGTGACACCGGATATCGAGACGAAGACGGCCGTAAATGCGGCCAGCGCGACCTTGGGCGTGGTCATGGGGATTATGGCTCCTGCGATATTCATTCTTGTTGACCCAGTCTCTGCGAACGTCCTCGGCACCTAGCCCTGTTCGGCTTGTAAGGCCTCGTTGAGCTCGGCATCGATCCACCAGGTCGGCTGAAAGCCGATCGTGTTTGGAAAGCCGAAATTGTGCGAAGGCTGTTCATCGGGAAATCCAAAGCGATTCCAATAGGCGACCCAGACATCCGGTGCGCTCCAATGCGGAACGACGTACCAGCCGAAAAGCAATACCCGGTCCAGCGCCCGTGTCGCCGCTTGTTTCTCCTCCAATGTTTCTGCTGCCACGATCCGGTCGGTCAATGCGTCGACCAGCGGGTCAGTGATGCCGGCGATGTTGGCTGAACCGATCTCGTCCGCCGTCTCAGAATCGAAGCGGGATCGAAGTTCGCCGCCGGGTGGTGGGTAAAACGTATAAGCGAAGCCGATCACCTCAAAGTCACGTTCCTGATAACGCAACTGGAACTGGGCGCTGTCGACCCAGCGGATCGACGCTTCGACGCCTACGCGCGCAAGCTCTTGAACGAAGGGTGCCGTGTGCGGCTCCAACAGGGGCGACGACAGCAAGATTTCGAACGCCATCGGCTCGCCGGTCTCTTCGTTGACCATGACGCCGTCGCGAACGACCCAGCCGGCATCTTCCATCAAGGCCAAGGCGATCCGGCGGTTTTCTCGCGATACGCCATTGCCGCGCGGGTTCGCGCTGTCGGGAAGAGCCGGCTCTTCGGTAAATACGTAGTCGGGGACGAGATCGCCATACTCTTCGAGGATCTCACGCTCCAGACCGGTCGGCAGTCCTTGCCAGTTGTAGTCGACCGAGCCATGGAAGTAGCTGGTCATGCGTTCGCGCAGGCCGTACATGACCGATCGGTTCACGAAATCGAACGGATAGAGGTAGTTCATCGCCTCGCGCACGCGCGGGTCCTCGAACATGGGCAAGCGCGTGTTGAAGAAATAGCCCTGCATGCCGCGATAGTTGATCGCCGGGATCACGTCGCGCTGAATGCGGCCATCCTCGGCTGCCGGCGTGTCGTAGCCAATGCCCCAATTGCGGGAGGAAAACTCAACCCTAAAGTCGTATTCCTCGCCTAAGAAGGCCTCGAACATGATGGTTCGGTCGCGATAGTAATCGACATCGACTCTGTCGAAGTTCCAGTGCCCTCGATTGACCGGAAGATCCGCCGCCCAATAATCGTCGACCCGTTCGTAGGTCAGCGAACGGCCGCCTTGTACATTCGCCAGCCGGTAAGGGCCGCTGCCAAGCGGGGCTTCCAATGTTGGTTCGCCGAGATCGCGCCCATCTTGGGTCCACCAATCTCGCGACAGCACGGTAAAGCCGGCGACGCGTCCAAGTGGGGCGAAACTGTCTTCCGTTGCAAAGGTGAACCGAACCCTCTGGTCATCCAGGGCCTCGACCCCGGTGACATCATCATAGACCGAGACCAGGAACGGACGGCCGACATCGATAACCGTGTTGAAGGTCCAGGCCACATCCTCGGCCGTGATCGGGGTGCCGTCGTGGAACCTGGCGTCTGGATTGATGTTGAAGATCGCCCATGAGGCGTCGTCGGGCACATCGACACTCTCGGCAATCAAAGGATAATAGACGCCAACCTCATCTTGGTTTTGCGTCATGAGCGTGTCGTGAAGCAGCCCGATTGAACGGGCATATTCACCCCGCAAAGGGATCGAATTGACACTGTCGAAACTGCCAAAGCCGCCGACCGTTATGGCGCCGCCCCTTGGGGCATCGGGGTCGGCATAGGGAAAATGGGTGAAATCGCGAGGTAGGTCGGGCTCGCCAAACTCGGCAACGGCATAAAGGCGGGTGGCTCCTGGCTCGGGATCGCTAACCTGGGCGTTCGCCGTCCAGACAGCACTCAAAATAAGGCACGCACAAATCCCACCCAGAAAACCAGCTCGTCCGCCATTTCTAAAAAGCTTGTTCAAAATCCGCATCCCGATAATTCCGCTGTCCATACCGTAATAACAGTAATGGTGTATCGGGTGCCATCAAGTCCTGGAATTGCGGCAGCTTAGTGATTTCAAGCGCGACCAAGTCGTTTTATTAGAATTTCATGCAGTGATTTATCACCAGAAGCCAGAACATCTCCGGATGATTGCGCGGTAAGCGGGTTTCCACCCCAATCGGTGATGGTGCCGCCGGCGCCCGTTACGACCGGGGCCAGTGCCGCGAAGTCATGAAGTTTCAGCCCGTCTTCGATCACGGCGTCGATCCAGCCAGACGCAAGTCCTGCATAGTTGTAGCAATCGTCGCCATAAACCATCGATGCCGCCTCCTCACCGATCGAGAATACGGTGTCGCGGTCGGCGGCTTGAAACTGATGGGGCGAAGTTGTCGCCATATGCGCGCGGTTAATGTCAGTACAGGCACGCACCCGCGCTGGCTCGCCATTGAATTCGGTCGGCCGTCCATCCCCGCCGATCCAGCGTTCGCCTAAAATCGGTTGGTCGATAACCCCCAGTACCGGACTGCCGTCTTTCAGGAGTGAGATTAAGGTCCCGAACACAGGTCGGCCGATGACGAAACTTCTGGTCCCGTCAATTGGGTCGATGACCCAGACGAACTCGGCATCCGGACGCTCCGTGCCATACTCTTCGCCGACAATACCGTCCTGGGGCCGTTGTTTTTCCAAGACCGTGCGGATGGCTTGCTCGGCCCCTCGATCGGCAATTGTAACCGGGCTGTCATCACCCTTTTGTTCAATGTCGAACGGCTGGCGAAAATACCGGCGGATCACCTCGCCGCTAGCTTCCGCCAGATCACCGGCGAGATTTACCAGATGCTCATCGACCGTGTGGGACATGGCGGCTTCCTCCAACTTGATGCGGGCGTCGCCCGTCCACGATAGCAGAACGGGCGCCAATCAAACTGGATCGACGCCCGTTCCAAAATGCCCAAACATCGTGGTTCGGCAATGAGCCGACCAATGATCAGTTCTCGTCGGCAGCCTCGTCATTGGCCGGCGATTCGCTGTCAGGCTCGGAGGGCTGCTGCTCGATCTCCGTCTGCTCGGTGGCGTCGTTGGTCTCTTCTTGGTCAAGACCGTCTTGCGCCGCCTCCTCAAGGGTGGTCGCCGACGCTTCCTCCGCCTCCTCGCCGTCGGGCGCTTCCCTGGTCGCCGGGCCATTCTCGTTCATCGCGGCAGTCGCACCAGTAGCCGCAGCCACGGCCTCCTCGTCCGGTAGCGGGATCGGATCGTCGGCTTGCAAACGCAGCCAGGCGATCAAATCGGCCCGATCTTCAATGCTGCGCATGCCCGCGTAGGACATCGTGGTGCCGTCCGCCCAAACGCGCGGCTGGTACAGGAAGCGGTTCAGATTCTCGTAAGTCCAGGTAACGCCGGTCTCGTGCAGCGTCTGCAACGTGTTCGAATAGTTAAAGTCGCTGACATGGGCGACGTCGCTGCCAACCACGCCCCAATTGTTCGGGCCAACCCCGTTGCCGCCACCCTGCTCGAAATTGTGACACGCCGTGCATGCTCGGGTCAGCGTCTGTCCATTGTCCGGGTCGGCATCCGCAAGAAGCGGAATAATTGATGCAATGCGCTCTACTTCGTCGCCGCCGCCCACCGAGACGGGCTCAAGCCCCGTGTCGACGAAATAGGCCGGCTCCTCCAACTGCACGGGATGGACCAGCATTTCGGCGATGATGCCCACGATCATCGCTAGGATGCCGGCGATTAAGACTGCGGCGAACATCTTGTTCAGTTCCATGCCGGGTCCTTTTAGGTGTTTTTCATCGACATTAGCTGGAAACCCAGTGGGGGACTCTTTGACGGGGCGTCTTGGGTCCGGTTGCTCCGTCGGGCAGGAAGATTATTGGCACGTACGGGCTGGTGTTTAGGGCGAAAGCGGGGTCCTGACAAGCCCTGAACCGGTTTTGCGGCTTGACGCCGCACATGCTTTGGCGCACCCCCTTCGATCGAGTATCCACGTCGCCCACGAACACATGCCTCGAAGACCTTCTCAACGCCACTAAGCCCTCCCACGTTATGAATCCAATCGTCATGATCCCCGCTCGGCTCGCGTCGGCGCGCCTGCCGAACAAGCCCCTGGCCGATATCGCGGGCACGCCAATGATCGTGCGTGTCTGGCGGCAAGCGATGGAGGCAAGCCTTGGCCCGGTGCTGGTAGCGGCTGGCGAACAGGAGATCGCCGATGCGATCACCGAGGCTGGCGGTCAAGCGGTCCTGACCGACCCGGACTTACCGTCGGGGTCCGACCGCATCCATCAGGCATTGGAAAGGGCAGATCCGGACCAGCAGCATGATGTCGTAGTCAACCTGCAAGGCGACCTGCCGGATCTTCCGCCGGCCATGATGAAAGCAGCTCTGGCTACGCTCGAAGATCCATCTGTCGATATCGGCACGCTCGCCGCCCCAATAAGACGCGCAGCCGAACGTGAAGACACCAGTGTCACCAAGGCGGTGATCGAGTTGCCTGAAGGGGCTACGTCGGGTCGGGCGCTCTACTTCACCCGGGCTGTCGCGCCATCGGGAGAAGGGGATCTCTATCACCATATCGGGATCTATGTGTTTCGCCGTTCTGCGCTGTCGCGGTTTGTCGGCAGTGCCCCCGGTGTTTTGGAGCGGCGCGAGCGGTTGGAGCAATTGCGCGCTTTAGCTCTGGGCATGCGCATTGAGGTCGCGGCGGTCGACGCGGTCCCCCTCAGCGTCGATACGGTGGACGACTTAGAACACGCCAGGGCGGTTTTGGCTGAAACCCCGGCGCCGAGCACGAGCGGACGAAAAAGGGTTTGAGCACAATGGCAGCCGACAAAATTTCGTTTCAGGGCTGGCCCGGCGCCAATTCCGACATGGCCTGCCGGGCGGTGTATCCAAAGCGTACGACCCTCCCCTGCCCGTCCTTTGAGGAAACCATTGCGGTTGTCCACAATGGCAAGGCCGAACTTGCCATGATCCCGATCGAAAACTCGGTCGCTGGCCGGGTCGCCGACATCCACCATCTGCTGCCTCAGTCCGGCCTGCACATCATCGCGGAATATTTTCATCCGGTCCGCCACCAGCTGTTGGGCGTTAAGGGGACCAAGCTTAAAGACGTCGAGGTGGTGCAATCCCACGTGCAAGCCCTAGGGCAATGCCGTGAATCGATCCGCAAGTTGGGAATAGAACCGCGGGTTCACGCCGATACGGCCGGCGCGGCCAAGATGGTCGCCGAGCTGGGAGACAAAACCCAGGCGGCCATCGCCTCGGAACTCGCCGCAGAGATTCACGATCTCGACATCCTGTTGTCCGATGTCGAGGATGCCAGCCACAATACGACCCGCTTCTTGATTATGGCACCGGAACCGCACTGGCCGGCGAGAAACCCTGCCGACGGAAGCGATGCGACCAGCGCCGATATCCTTACCAGCTTTCTCTTCGAGGTTCGGTCGGTTCCGGCCGCTCTTTACAAGGCGCTCGGTGGGTTTGCGACTAACGGCGTCAACATGACCAAGCTGGAAAGCTATATGATCGGCGGTCGTTTCTCACAGGCGCAGTTCTACGCCGATGTTGAAGGACACCCTGACGATCCAGGCCTGCGCTACGCCTTCGAGGAGTTGGAATTCTTCTGTAAGAACTTCCATATTCTTGGCGTCTACCCGGCCCATCCGTTCCGAAAGGACCCGTCTCAAATCGGCGGCGACTAAGGCGTGAGCGCGTCACCGGTCATAAGATTGGCTCGGTTTCAAGAGGCAGTCGAACTCACGGACCTGGCCAAACGTTCGAAGGCGCATTGGGGATATGATGCGGACTTCATGCGGCAGTCCGCAGATGCGCTAACCGTGACCGAGCAGGCGATCGCGCAAGGGCGTGTTTGGGTCGCCGAGCGCAACGGACATCTCATGGGCGTAGCCTCCATCGATGAGGCAGACGAGGAGTCTGGCTGTGACTACGAACTTGCCCTGATGTTCGTCGACCCGGACGCCATGGGCGAAGGCCTTGGACGAATGCTGTTCGAACAAGCTGTCATCGGTGTGCGCGAACGAGGCGGCGAAACGATGGAAATCCTGTCCGACCCTGACGCAGAACCCTTCTATCGTCGCATGGGGGCGACGCCAATTGGCGATGCCCCGTCGGATGCAATACCGGGGCGTCGCCTGCCCTTACTGAAAATCGACGTCAAAGCCCGGTAGGGGCAGGCGGGCGGTCAGGTTTCATAGAGCCACTCATCGATCAACTGTCGCGCGATTGAGATATCGGGCGGTAGGCGGAACTCGCCTTCTTCAAACTCAGTCTGGGCCGCTCGCTCCTTCAGCCAGTCGCGCTCATACCAGCCGACATGTTCCATCTCGACCTCATCGATGACGATCTCTTTGCTCGCAGCGACGGCGTGAAATCCAACCATCAGCGACTGCGGGAACGGCCAGGGCTGGCTGTGCCGATAGGTGATTTCCGCCAAATCAAGCCCTGCCTCTTCCTTGATCTCGCGGCGCACGCAGGTCTCCAGGCTCTCGCCGGCCTCAACGAAGCCGGCCAAGGTCGAATGCATGCCCGGCAGCAGATGCCGACCGCGCCCCAGGACACAGCGATCCTGGCCGTCATGAATCAACACAATCACAGCCGGGTCGGAACGCGGATACACAATCGTCGCGCAATTCTCGTCGGTACAAACCCGGGCATGGCCGGCTTCCGCTGGCTTGGTTGGTTTGCCGCAGCGACCGCAAAACTTGTGCTGATCGTGAAACCAGGACAGGGCGCGGGAATAGGCCAAGAGGCCAGCATCGAGAGGCGGTAGAACCATGCCAGCGCTGCGCAAATCGGCGAACCGACCAAGCTGCTGCACCTGCGGATGGCCCTCCAGTTCCGTCTCGCCATGAAGGGCCGCCATGCCCCAAGCAGCGCCATCCTCGAACCCCAAAAAGGCGGAACGGTCCCAATCCGCAAACTCCCGCCACCAAGGGTCCGCGCCGTTGAGCGCCACGGCGCGCGGTGTGCTGTCTTGGCCGATCAGCACATTGCCGCGCCAAACCGGCAGGATGCGGGTTGTCGATATGTCTGCCGCGGCAGGCCACCAGTCCGGATCTCGCCGTTTGATGGCGGACCGGTCGAATTGGGGGATGTCGAAAGTATTGGTAATTGGCATGGCGGCGCGACCCTGGCACGGCCGAGGCCTCATCGGCAAGCAGGCTTGCGTTTTTTGGCGCGAACGCCGATATATGCCCGTGGAAGGCTGGCGGCGGACGGATCCCTCGCCAACCCGGTCAGATCCGGAAGGAAGCAGCCGTAACGAGTTTCGGTCCGGGTCGTTCGTCCAGTCTTCCACTTCTCTCCAGATTAAAGCACCAAAAACACAGCCGTAGCAGGGCTGGCCCTGGCACGGGGATAAGGTGCGGTCTATGATCGGCGCCATGTCCGAAGACACACCGTCCGAAGAGAACTCGACAGCCTCACCCTATCGGGTTCTGGCGCGCAAATACCGGCCCTCCAGCTTTGCCGATCTGGTCGGTCAGGAAACGCTGGTCCGAACGCTCACAAACGCCATCGAGTCGGGCAGGCTGGCCCACGCCTTCATTCTCACCGGGGTGCGCGGGGTCGGAAAGACAACGTCGGCCAGGATCGTCGCCCGGGCACTGAACTGCGTTGGGCCAGACGGAAAAGGCGGTCCAACGCCCAATCCATGCGGCATTTGCGAAAACTGCGTGGCCATTGCCGAAGACCGGCATATGGACGTGCTGGAATTGGACGCCGCCAGCCGAACGGGCATCGACGACATTCGCGAGATCATTGACGGGGTCCGCTACGCGCCGACATCCGCCCGGTACAAGGTCTACATCATCGACGAGATCCACATGCTGTCCAAGCAGGCCTTTAACGGACTGCTAAAGACGCTGGAGGAGCCGCCGCCGCATGTGAAGTTCATCTTCGCGACCACCGAGATCCGCAAGGTGCCGGTGACCGTCCTGTCGCGCTGCCAGCGGTTCGATCTGCGGCGGTTGGATGG
>JBCCER010000087.1:0-17533 GCA_039030175.1 Pseudomonadota bacterium | reverse complement strand
GTCCAGGATGGCGCCGGGCGCGATGACGGCGTTCGCGCCGATGGACACACCGTCGCCAATCAACGCGCCGAACTTCTCAACGCCGGTTTCCACGATGCCGTCGCGGTACCGGATGCGGATGCGCTTGTCGTCAAGCTCATTGCGATGGTTGGCGATGATGGCCCCCGCCTCGATGTTGACCTGCGCGCCGATCAGGCTGTCGCCGGCGAAGCTGAGATGCGCCACTGAAGCGCCGGTGAACAAGAAGGACGATTTGATCTCGCAGGCTGGGCCAATCGAGCAGCCCTCGCCAAGATAGACGCCGCCGCGTAGATAGGCGGAGGTCGCGATGAAGGCATTGGGGCCAATGATCGCGGGCGGCTTGATAATGGCGCCCTGCTCTATGGTTGCGGATTGGTGGATGGCGATGCCATCGCAGAGCGTATAATTCTTATCGAGTATAGGAAATGCGCGCTCGACAATCGTTCTGGCATCGGTTGTGACCTGCCATGGCGCCAGCGCAATCTGGTCAAACGGCGAAGCCAGCCAGCCGGCGATATAGTCTGATGCGCGTATCATTGGGTCGTTTGCCTAACCGGGGGTTTGCTTGTGAACGCAGTCAGAAAGGTCTGTCCGGTCGTTGCCAGGAACGCCAAGAGCACCCCCGAAATCCTCGCGTTCCTCCACCCCGTGGCGGGTAAACAGCTGGTCAAGGGCACGATCCGAAACGGCGAGGAAGACGAAGCAGCGGCTAAACGCGAATTGTGCGAAGAAAGCGGCATCGGCACCGTTTCATCAATGGTGTTTCTCGGTAGGTCGACCGAGATTGCGCCCAACCAGGAATGGAGCTTCTGGCTCTGTGCGGTACCGCCTCAACTTGATCGTTGGACGTTTCGATGCGGCGACGATGGTGGCCACTTTTTCCAGTTCTTCTGGCAGCCGCTGTGGCAACGCTTGGGTCATGAATGGCATCCGGTATTCGTCCGCGCAGTGCGGTTTGTGAGAGATCGGCTGGACGTCGGCAAGTCGCCTCGGGGCGCTAGCTAAGGCCAATTCGGCACGCGATTCCAACTGTGCGGCGGCGCGTCCTGGCCGCCGGGCACTAGCAGATCCTCGACGGGCGAACGGAACTCCGACGGCCAGTCATCCGGGGTAGTGGCGTGGCCAGCGGTGGGATCCGTATCGACGCCTTCTCGATCATAGGTTTGGCGAATTCGCGCGCGCATGCCGGCGGGCAGGTTTGCGAAGTCCGGATGGTACCAGAGCGTGAGCAGGCTGCGTTCCTCCGTCGATGTGTTTGCATGGGCAGCGTGCAGCAAACGTGCGTCGCCGACCACCAAGTCACCCGCACGGACCGGCACCGGCACCTCGTCCTGCATGGCGCCGAACAGAGGATCGTCAGGATTCTCTACTCGCGACAGTTCCTCGCCATGCGCTTCCAAGGCTTCGTGCAGCGGATGGGGCTGGCGATGACTGCCCGGTATCGCGCGCAGGCAGCCATTCTCGACCGTCGTGTCGGTGAGATAGATCATGAAGAAGGCTTGAGCGATCGTGGGGCCGTAAGAAATCTCATCATCCCAACCCCACCAATCCTGATGCCAAAACAGGGGCGGGCCGCCGGGGGGCTTGCTGATCAGATAGCCAGAGCTGAAGCGGGGGTCGGCAAAGCCGAGATCACTGAGCACGCGCCGGATACCGGGGTCGCCGATGATGCGCGCATAGTCGGGATAGTCGACCATGTTGATCAGACTGCCCTGAGAGCGGTTGCGGGCGCGGTGATCGGCCGAAACCTCGGCCAGCGCCCTGGCCGATATGGCGCGGGCGTCTTCCATGGCTGCGGCGTCAATAACTTGCTCGATGACGCAATACCCTTGGTCTTCTAGATGTTGCCTGGCGTTCTGCATCGTCTTGCTGCCTCGGATGTGCCTTGCATTAAGTCGGCCGGACTATAGGCCAATTCTCGGCATGACCGATATTGCAGTGTTGTCAGGGTGGTTTGATTGTGTTCGCACCAAGGCGTAGATTCCGATTGACTGTTGCCATCACGATAGGTATTAAGTCCTCAGTCTCTCGTATTGAGTCTCGAACTGGGTCATTTCCAGGGCGGCGTATCGTTCTTGGGCCGCCAGCCGATGCCACGCTTCCCATTTCTCTAGCCGGACTGACTCGTTGATATGTTTTTCCGTTTTGGGGCGAAGGTTTCGCGTTTCCACAGGTTCCGTAATTTCGCTTGACCAGTGACACTGATTTAGGTATAAAGTCCTTAGTTTGCCGAGTTACGCCCCGGACAGGGTCGGTCCCGAGAGGCACTCGTTCAGGAGTTGGCGAAGACGGCCGGATTGTTCGAAGGGCGGGCGACGTGTTTTTGGGAAGGGGCAGCCAATGCATCCCGAGCGCACGTCAAAAAGGCGAGCAGCCTTCATTACGGCGTTGGAGCAAGGATACAGCGTCACCTACGCACGCAAGAAGGCTGGGCTGGAGCGGGCAGCGCTGAAAGAATGGCGTGCCGAGGATGCGGGGTTTGCCGAGGATTGGGATGCGGCGGTTGAAGCCGGGACCGACCTGCTGGAGGATTTGGCGCGCGAGCGGGTTGCCACGGGTGGCGACAGTCTGTTGATGTTCCTGCTGAAGAGCCGGCGGCCGGAAAAGTATCGCGAGCGGCATGACCATCAGGTCGATGCCGGTATCGTCAGTGGCGTGCTGATCGCGCCTGCCTCGATCGATTTGGAGACATGGGTAGATCAGGCGGCAAATCTGGCGGCAGAGCAGGCACGGCAGCGGGCGGGGCAGCGCGCGGGCGATCTTACCCAGCCGGTAAAAACCGCCGAGGCACGAAAGTCGGTGGGGAGCGCAAAAAGCGCCCTCTGATTCAGCCGGCCTCCTCTGGCTCTGAAGAAGTCGATGGCGGTAGGGCGATAACGGCTAAGTCGGACGACCGGCGGGATCAATCCCGGTTGCTCGACAAATCGTCGGATGACGTTGAGCGCAGGAAGGTGCCTTTTGCGGGGCAGGAAATAGATCGGGGCGGTAAGTACCATGCGCCTAATGTCATCTGGTCGCCGCAGCCCGGGTCGCAGACCCTTTTTCTGTCCTGCCCGGTGTTCGAAGCGCTCTATCATGGTACGCGCGGGCCCGGAAAGACCGAGGCGCTGCTGATGGATTTCGCGCGCGATGTCGGGCGGGGCTTTGGGACGGCCTGGCGCGGGCTGCTGCTCGCGCGCGAATACAAGGATCTGGATGACGTCGTCACCAAATCCAAGCGCTGGTTTCCGGCGATCTTTCCGGGCGCTCGCTTTCTGGAAAGCCATGCGCATTACAAATGGCGCTTTCCTGAGCGTGAGGAGCTCCTGTTTCGCGTTGTTAAGCGCGCTGATGATTATTGGAAATATCACGGTCACGAGTATCCGTGGATTGGCTGGGAGGAGCTGACCAAGTGGGCCGATGGTGGACCCTACGAGGATTTTCTCACTCTGTGCCGGTCTTCGCGGCCGGGGCTTCCGCGGCGCTATCGGGCGACGACGAATCCGTATGGCGTCGGGCACAATTGGGTGAAGGCCCGGTTCATCGATCCTGCGCCGTCAGGCACAGTTATCGGGGGCGAAGGCGGGCGTGAGCGGGTCGCGATTTTCGGTTCGATCACCGAGAACAAGATGCTGCTAGCCAGCGATCCGGGCTATCTGCAAACGCTGCAATCGATTGGCGATGCGAACAAGCGTAAGGCTTGGCTGGATGGCGATTGGGATGTGGTCGCCGGCGGCATGTTCGACGATGTTTGGGACAAATCAGTCCATGTGCTGACGCCGTTCGCGGTGCCGCGATCATGGCGCGTCGATCGGTCGTTCGACTGGGGTTCGGCCAAGCCGTTTTCGGTGGGCTGGTGGGCGGAAAGCGACGGCAGTGATGTGGTGTTGCCGGACAGCAGGCGACGGTCCTTTCCACGTGGCACGCTGGTCCGCATCGCCGAATGGTATGGCTGGAACGGGCGGGCCAATGAAGGCGGCCGGCTGGTCGACAGCGAAATCGCGCGCGGGATTTTGCGGCGTGAGCAAGAGCTGGGTATCGCTGAGCGGGTGAAGCCGGGGCCGGCCGACAGCTCGATCTATGACGAGACCAATGCGGACAGCCCGGCGGAGATCCAGGCGCGCTGCGGTGTGCGCTGGCTGGCGGCGGATAAGTCGCCGGGCAGCCGGGCGCGGGGCTGGGAAGCAATCCGGCGACGGCTAAAGGCCGCGATGGCGGCGCCGATGGAAGAGCCGGGCCTGTTCGTATTCGACACCTGCCGGCACTTCATCCGGACCGTGCCGGTGCTGGCGCGCAGCGCCCACGATCCGGACGATATCGATACAGATGCGGAGGACCATGTGGCCGACGAAACTCGATACCGCGTGCTGGCTGCCAGGAGCGGCCGGGTGCGTGTGCGCAAGCTGGCAGGGACGTGATGGCGGCAACCTCAACAGGTGTGTCTTCTGCGAGTCTGGCCTCGGTCGCCGCGCCTTCGGATGAGTACAACGCGGCCCATGATCTATGGGGTAAGTGCCGCGATGTGGCCTTAGGCGAGGAGGCCGTACTTGCGGCGGGCGAGCGCTATCTGCCCAGGCTCGGCGGGCAGGATCTTGCGGCCTATGACGGCTATCGGCGACGCGCTGGGTTCTATAACGCCACGCGGCGAACCATCGATGGGCTGGCGGGGCTGATCTTTCGAAAAACGCCCGTGGTGAGCGCGCCGGCGCCGGCTGGGGCCTGGCTGGCGGACATCGATCTGGCCGGTACGCCGTTCACGCGGCTGGCCGAGACGGTGGTCGCGGAAGTGCTGACCGTGACCCGCGTCGGGCTGCTGGTGGACATGCCAAGGGCGAGCGATGAGATCGTGACACGCGCCGACGCGGCCCAGTCCAACATGCGGCCCTTCGCGCGGGCCTATCGGGCCGAAGACATCCTCGACCTCCGGCTTGGCCAGCGCGGCAACGCCACGGTGATCAGCCAGGTGCGGTTGCGTGAGAGCGTGGCCGTACCGGCCTCGGGCGACGAGTTCGGCCGCGCGAGCGTCGACCAGATCCGGGTGCTGGATCTCGATGATGACGGCTATCGCCAGCGACTTTATCGGCCGGGGGCGGATGGTGGCTGGCGGCTGGCCGATGAGATCCGGCCGCTGAAGCGCGGGCAGCCGCTAGGGCGCATTCCGTTCTTCCCGATTGGCGCGCGGGGCCTGACGCCGGAGATCGACCGACCGCTGCTCCTGGACCTGGTCAATCTCAACCTGTCGCACTATCGCACGCTGGCCGATCTGGAACATGGCGCACATTTCGTCGCCTTGCCGACTCCTTACGTGTTCGGCGTCGACGACGACTACGCGCCGACCTCCGTCGGGCCGACCGAGCTGTGGCACTCGCCGGACAAGGACGTAACAGTCGGCTTGCTGGAATTCACCGGCCAAGGGCTGGAAGGGCTGGAGCGGCGGCGCGAGGCCAAGGAGGCCCAGATGGCGGCCCTGGGCGCGCGCATGCTGGCGCCGGAAAAACGCCAGGCCGAAGCGGCCGAGACCCTGGCCCTGCGTACCGCGGGCGAAGCCTCGATCTTGGCCGCGCTGGCCAACGGCGTCGGCCAGGCGCTGACATCTGTCCTGACCACCATGCTGGACTGGGGCGGCCTTAGCGGCGAGGCCTCCGTCACCCTCAACCGCGATTTCATGCCTTCACCGATGACCGCCCAGGAACTCACGGCCTGGATGGCGGCGCTGCAGGGCGGCGGGGTCAGCCGGCGAACGTTCTTCGAAGCCTTAAAGCAAGGTGAATTGGTGCGGGATGATTTGAGTTTTGAGGAAGAGGCGGAGCGGTTGGCAGGTGGCAATAGTCCGCAAACGACGATCTAATCCTGTGCGGGTGTTGGAGATGAGGGTCGCAACGGTCTACACACACCTTTGGAAAGCGCCGCTTTGGAAACCCTAACCACCGTTCTCGACAGCCTCGACGACGTCGCTGAGCCCTTGCGCGGGTACTACCGCGAGGAGGATGGCCAGTTCGTGCTGTCGCTGACCGAGCCCAAGGCACATCCGGCGTTTCGGACGTTGAAGCACACGGCCGATCGGCTGGATCGGGAGGTTAAGGAGGCGCGGCGGGCGCTGGACCGGGCCAATGAGCGGTTGGCAGGCTGGCCGGACGAGTTCGAGCGCGCGGAGTATGCGCGGTTGAAAGAACGCGGCGCGCTGGACGAGGGCGAGATCGAGCGGCGGGCGGCCAAGCGCCGGCGGCAGGAATTGGACAAGGCGCTGGACCGGGCGGACGCGGCCGAGCGGCAATTGCATACGCTTTTGGTCGAAAACGGGCTGACTGCGGCGCTAAGCCAGGCCCAGGTGGCGCCGAGCCTAATGGACGCGGCCAAGGCGCTGTTGCTACGCCAGCACAAGGCGGAGATCGTCGAGGGCAGGGCGCTGATCGATGGCGACGAGATCCCCGATTTCATAAAGAGTTGGGCCGACGGCGAGGCGGGCCGGCATTTCGTTGCGGCGCCTCAGAGCGGCGGCGGCGGGGCGGAGGCCAAACCTGGCGGCGCGCCGCTGGCGGGGCCGAGCAATCCGTTCGCCAAGGGGCAGGGGTTTAATCTGACCGAGCAGATGCGGCTGCAGCGCGAGGACCCGGGACGGGCCGAGCGGTTGCGGCAGGCAGCGGCGGGGAGCGGGTCTTATACCAAGGACCGTTGATAATGACCCATGTGATGGCGGCCAAATCGGTTCACGGCAAGGCGCGTCGCGCAGCGCGATGCTTTAGCATCGGGCAAGCGGCGCAACACGGCCGTGGAGCGATCTGGCCCCACCGAAGGCCGCGTTGTCTTGTCGGCTGGCTGCCCAGGAAGCTCTCTTGGGGCGCGCCGCTTGTGGTGCATCCACACCACGGCGCATCGCGCGCCTATCCAGCCGACAAGACAACGCGGTCACATGAGTCATTATCAATGGTCCTTGATATTTGGGTGAATGGTCAGGCGGTGATCTTGGCCGCCGAATTCTGTCGCGAGTGTGGATTGGAGCGCGGTAAGCGATAGGAGGAGAGGACAATTAGGCGACATGTCCGCTTAATTATCCCGCTTTTGCTTTAAGGTCCGGGCGCTACCGCCTTTAGCGGCCGGCCCAGATGCTGAACAGTAGTGTTGCGCCAGAGAAGACGGCAAAGCCGGCGATGAGAGGCAGGATGGTGCCGTCGAACGCTTGGCCGATGGCGATGGCGAGTGGGACCGAGATGATCGTGGCCAGCGAGCCGACCAGGGCGGCGCCGGTGCCGGCGACATGGCCCAAGGGACCCATGGCCAGGGCGTTGAGATTGCCGAACAGCCAGCCAAAGCAAAAGAACGCCAGCATCAGGAAGATCAAAAAGGCCCAGAAGGGCGGATCGCCCTGCATGAAAGCAGTGGTCACCAGGAAGATGCAGGACAGGGCCGTGAGCCCACCAGCGGCGGCGCGGGTCAACGTGCGCATGCCCAGGCGCATGACCAGCCTGGCATTGACGATTGAGGCGGCGCCGATGGCCAGGGACAATAGGCCGAAATAGAGCGCAAACCAGTCGCCCTGGCCGTATTGAAGGTCAAAGATCGGCTGGGCGGAGCTGAGATAGCTCAAGAAACTGCCAAAGACGAAGCCAATGGCGATCGTGTAGCCAAGTGTCGCGCGAATGCGGACGATTTCCACGACCGTCACGGCGATGCGGCGCAGGGTGAAGGGTGCGCGTTTTTCTGGGACCAGTGTTTCCGGCTGACGGATCAAGAACCAGGTCAGCACCAGCGCCCCGGCGACCGCGAACATGACGAAAATCCAGCGCCAGTGAGCGAAGAGCAGAATGCCCTCCCCCATGGCGGGGGCCATGGCCGGCACCAGGATGAAGACGGCCATGATGAAGGACATGATTCTGGCCATGGCTCGGCCTTCATACTGATCGCGGATCAGCGCCACTGCGACCGTACGCGGGCCGGCAAGACCGATGCCTTGCAGCAGGCGGCCGGCGAGCATGATCGTTAAATCCTCCGCCAGGATCGACATGGCACATCCGATGAGGAATAGGAGCATACCGCCGGCGATGGCCGGTTTTCGGCCGTAACTGTCGGACAGGGGACCAAACACGGGCTGACCGATCGCCATGCCGAGCACGAGCAACGGCACGATGAGTTGGGCATCGTTACTGCCGGCGACGCCGAGATCGGCGCCGATCTCCGGCAGGGCGGGCAGCATAGCGTCGGTCGACATGGCGACGAACGAGATCATCGCCGCCATCAGCGTGATGAATTCGCCCAGCTTAAGGGGTGGTTTGCCCTGAGGCGCGGTCAACCGGAGGCTCCGTGGAGGTGGGCCTATTGCTTAGACCAATTGAGCCGGCAGATCAGCGCCCATCGAAGCAGGTCAGATATTCTTCATGTAGTGGAGGAAGCCCGAGCGGGTGGCGACCTTGTCGTACAGGGTCATCGCGGTGTGATTGGTCTCGTGGGTGAGCCAGTAGACACGAGGGGAGCCGACCTCCGCGGCGCGGTCGTAGACTGCCTGGATGAGGGCTCGGCCAATACCTTGGCCGCGTGTCGATGCGTCGGTGAATAGGTCTTGCAGATAGCAGATGGGGCCGAGCATCGTGGTGTTGCGGTGGAAGATGTAGTGGACGAGGCCGACGAGCCGGCCGTCCCGCTCCGCTACAAACGCATTCATGGGCTCGTAGGCATCGAAGAAGCGGGACCAGGTGGCGCTGGTTACTTCCTCGGGCAGAGCCGTTGGGCCGACGCGCTCGTAGAACTTATTGTAGCCATCCCAAAGCGGGCGCCATTGGTCGTAGTCGGATTTGGCAAGCGGGCGTATCTGGGTGGTCTTGGTCATCTGGCTCTCGTTTGGGTTGGCGCGTGTTGCCGAACGGCTCCACCACTCCTCGCCCGAGATGGGCGGCGACGCAACCATTTTCACCCCGCCGGTGGCGGGCATTTCCGGTCAGACGCCCGGTGGGCTGTGGACGGGACTTTCTGACAACAGCCTAATTGAGAAGGAGCATGCCTGATGGCTGCGACATTGCTTTCGGACGTCTTCGTCCCTGACGTTTGGCGTCAATATGTGATCGAGCGCACGGCCGCGAAGAGCGCCGTGTTTCAAAGCGGCATCATCTCGGACCTGCAGGATGTGCTGGGCCCGAATATGGGCGGCAGCACGGTCAATATGCCGTTTTGGCAGGATCTGACTGGTGCGGACGAGGTGATCGACGATGCGGCGAACCTGACCGTCAACAAGATCAATTCCGAGCGTGACATTGCCGCCGTGTTGCAGCGGGGCAAGGTGTTCGGCGCCTCGGACCTGTCGGGTGACATGGCCGGCAGCGACCCGATGCAGGCGATCGGCGAGTTGTTCGCCGGTTATTGGGCGCGGCGGTTTCAAGACGTGCTGATCTCGGTGCTGGCCGGCGCGATGGGCGCGGCGAACATGACCGACAATGTGCTGGATATCTCCGGCCTCACCGGTGGGGCGGAGAATTTCGATGCGGAGGCCTTCATCGATGCGGCCGCCAAGCTGGGCGACCATCAGGACGATCTGACCGCCGTGGCGGTGCATTCGGCCACCTATACGGTGATGAAGAAGCAGGATTTGATCGACTTCCTGCCCGACAGCCAGACCGGCACGCCGATCGCGACCTATATGGGCAAGCGGCTGATCGTGGATGACGGCATGCCGGTGGCGACGGATGTCTACACCACCTACCTGTTCCCGACCGGGGCGATTGGCTATGCGGAAGGCATGCCCAAGGTGCCGGCGGCGGTCGACCGGGACGAGCTGGCCGGGGGCGGTACGGAATACATCGTCAACCGTCGGCGGTTCGTGTTGCATCCGCGCGGGGTAAAATGGATCGGCACGCCGGCCGGGGTTTCGGCAACCAATGCGGAGCTTGCGACAACCACCAACTGGACGCGGGTCTACGAGCCCAAGAATGTCCGCATCGTGGCCTTCAAGCACAAGCTGGGCTAGCGGTGACGTGGTGACTTTGAGCGGCGGCCTTTGGGCCGCCGTCTCTTTTTTGAAAGACAATCCGATGCGCGGTTGGAAAGAGCGGCGGCGGGCGCGGCTGCAGGCCGGCGAGGATCGGGCTGCGATCCGGGCGATGCGGCGGGCCTACCTGGCGGGCGATGGCACGGCGGACACTTCCGAGGCCGCCACCGCCAGCGATGCCGACGATTGGCGGATGCTGTCCTGGCCTCAGCTTAGGGCGGTGGCCAGGCGGGTGCGCGGGACGCCGGTGCGCAATAAGGCGGATGCGGTAGAGGCGATTGAGGCAGCCGACGAGGCGGCGTTTCGCGAGGCCTTTCACGCGGTGACGAAGAGGATCATCCATGGCGCTGATCGTTGAAGACGGCACTGGTGTTGCCGGGGCCGACAGCTATCTGTCTGTGGCCGATGCCGATGCCCACCATGCCGACCGGGGCAATGCGGGCTGGACCGGCGATGTGGCCGCCAAGGAAGCGGCACTTCGTAAGGCGACCGACTATTTGGGGCAGGTCTATCGGTTGCGCTGGCTGGGCGCGCGGGTTGATGACGGGCAGGCGTTGGATTGGCCGCGAACCGGGTTTGATGCGATTGGCAGTGATGTGGTGCCGGGTGAGGTTCGGCGGGCTGCCGCGGAATTGGCGCTGATGGCCCTGGGTGCAGATTTGAACCCGCCGCTTGAGCGTGGTGGGCGCGTCACGCGTGAGAAGGTCGGGCCGATCGAGACGGAGTTTGCGGACGGGGCGCCGGGACGGACGCGGTATCCGGCGATCGACGGGTTGCTGGCGCCATTGTTGGCGCGGCCGGGCCGATTGGCACGGGTATGAGCGCCTATGACGGTCCCATCGCAATGGCCAAGCGGCTGATCGCGGCGAAGGGCCAGACTTTGGATTTTCGGCGGGCGGGCGAGACGGCCTATGACCCGGCGAGCGATACGACCATCGGGCCCGTCGAGAGCCAGTTTGATGCCGTCGCGGTGGTGTTGCCGGCTAGTCAGAGCACGGCAGAAATGTTCGATGCGCGCTTTCCCGGGCCGGTGCTGGCAGCCAGCAACATGCGGCTGCTTTTGGTGGCGGCTGACGGGTTGGCGGAAACGCCCACAGCGGGAGACCGAGTGGTTGGAGTTGAGGGGGACGACTGGACCGTGGTCGGCAGCGTGCCCTTAGCGCCGGACGGGACGCCAATCATCCATACCGTGACATTAAAGCGCTGAGGCTCGGCCGATGACGATCAATTTGAAAGACTTCTCGGCGCAGTTGGATGCGTTCGAGGCGTCGGTGAAGGAGGCCCATGCGGAGCAGTTGCGCCGAGTGAGCCTTGATCTGTTGACGCGGCTGGTGGAGCGCAGCCCGGTGAAGTCAGGGCGGTTCAAGGGCAACTGGATGGTCAGCTCCTCGCGGCCGGCCTTGGTTGCCTCCGACCGGGTTGATCCGGACGGGCGAGCGACGATTGCGCGCAGGGCGGCGGCGCTGCGCAACGTGAAGCCGTTCGACACTGTGTGCATAACCAACGCCACGCCCTATGCGGCGGAGGTGGAGGAAGGGTCGTCCACGCAAGCGCCAGCCGGCATCGTGCAAACGGCGGTGGCGGACATCTTGGGTGAGCATCGATGAGCTACGCCGACGCGCGGGACGCGATTTGCGGGCGGTTCGATGCGCGCTGGGCCGGGCGCACGCCGGTGGCCTGGCCGAACCATGGATTTGCCGTGCCTTCGGGCGCGCCCTGGGTGCGGCTGACAATTGTCGATGGCGAGGCGCGGCAGGCCAGCCTGGGCAGCCCCGGCGCCAATCTGCACCGCCATACCGGCGTGATCATGGTGCAGGTGTTCGTGCCGATCGATAGCGGCACCAGGACCGCGCGCGAGCTGGCCGACGAGGCCGCGGAGATTTTTCGCCATCAGCGTTTCGATGCCATCCGGTGCGATGTGCCGTCGGTGCGCGAGATCGGGCCGGACGATGTCTGGTTCCAGGTCAACATGTCGTGCCCTTTCCGGCGCGACGAGCTGCTTTGAGGTCCTAGGCGGACCGAAACCCACGCGTCGGTGACGCGCCACTTCCCCTGTCAATGATGAGGAGGGCACGATGCCCGATTTTTCCGACGCGTCGGATGCACAATTAGCGTTCATTCCCGAAACTGAGTGGGGCACCACCCCGGCCACGCCCGCCTTCCAGCGGGTGCGCATGACCGGCGAGAATCTGGTGTTCTCGATCGACAACCAGACCTCGAATGAGATCGACCCGACCGCCTCGGTGAAGGATCTGATCCAGCGCGGGGCCTCGGCCACCGGCGGGTTCGACTTCGAGATGAGCTTCGGGGCGGAGTTCAATACGCTGTTGGAGCACGCGTTGCGCGCCGACTTCGCCACCAACACGCTGAAGGGTGGGACGGACAAGAAGTCTCTGACCATCGAGAAGGCGTTCCAGGCCGCCGGCACGACGCACTACCAGCGCTTCCTGGGGCTGCGCGTGAATACGCTGCAGATCAATGTGCGCGCGCAGGAGTTGGTGACCGGACGGCTGGACATGCTGGGCAGCGGGGCCGACCCGATGGCGACGACCATCATCACCGGCGCGACCTATTCCAACGCCAACACCAACGAGATCATGGCCTCTCCTGAGGTGGCGTCAATCACCGTGGCCAATACTGTGGGTACGATCTATTTCACTGACCTGTCCTTCACCCTGTCGAACAATCTGCGCGCGCAGGCGGCGATCGGGCAGCTGGGCGCGGCCGGCATCGGCTATGGCAGGCGCGAGATCACCGGCACGATGAACGCCTATTTCGAGGATGCGGACCTCTATGAGGAGTTCGTCTCCGGCACGGCGGGCAGCCTGACCTTCGCCCTGTCGGACGGCACCAACTCCTACACGGTGACCTTCCCGCGCTCGAAATTCACCACCGGCCAGGTGGTGGCCAGCGGCAACAACACCGATGTTATGGCCGAGATGGGTTTCCAGGCGCTCTATGACGGGACTGCGGTGACGGACATCCAGATCGATAAGTCGAGTTAGTATTTGGGCGGTATGGTGTCGCCGTCCGGCGTCACCTGATGAGAATGAGGGCTGTCAACGCAAGCCCTCATTTACGCGCTGAATCGCTCGACTCGCGCTTGCCATCTTGATCATCCGAAGCAACTCGGTATTCCGGTGATAGTCCAGGAATAAGAAACAGGTAAACAAAGAAGAAGGCTAAGGAAAACCAATAAAAAGCCATGCCGTAGCCAAATCCACCTTCAAGTCCTATGGCATATCTATGTGGATCTTGCTTCATCGCAAACATCGATATCATACGAGTTACCACATCTTCCGATGCAAAGACGAAAGAAAGCATGAAGGCTATTTTGGGGATCTGCCAATACTTTTGGTGCCAACCTCCTCTATACACGCCAGTGCACAAGACGCCTAAGGCAACCACGAGGACGCTCACCCAGCCGGCAAGCTCGTATCCGATCCACATTTGGTAGCCCCAGTCGATCGCGGGCGTTAGCAGAAACAAAACATAGAACGCGAGGAACAGCGCCATGGTTTGCGACATTCTGTCGGCAAAGTACCGACGTCGCTTCGGATTCCCAGTTTCGCGCTGATCCATCGTTAACCCCATGGGCAAGATGCCAAAGCCCAACTAAGAAACAAATCCTAGAGGATTGCCGCTATGAAAGTCAACCACAGGTTCGCCACCGATGCGTCGGCGGAGGAAGAGGGTGTATGGGTGGAGATCGGCGAGGGCGCCGCGCTGAAGATCGCCCGGTTCGGCAACAAGCGGCACGAGCAGGTGCTGGACCGGCTGCGCAAACCCTATCGCAACATCCTGCGCACAGGCGGCGAGATCCCCAAGGATCGGGCCGAGGCGATCATGATCGAGGCCATGGCCGAGGCCCTGCTGCTGGACTGGCGCGGGCTGGAGGATGATGACGGCAAGGCGATCGCGCACGACAAGGACACGGCGATCGGCCTGCTGACCGAACTGAAGGATTTCCGCAACCAGGTGGCGGCGATCGCGATGGAGGCGGAGACCTATCGAGCGTCGGCCCTGGAGGCGGCGGCAAAAAACTCCAAGAGCGGGTCCGCTGGTCGGTCCGCGTCGGGGACAAGGCCCGCAAGCTCGTCGACATCCTGACCGACCATGACCGGCCGATCCCCGAATGGGCGGTGGAACCAAAACTGTATGACGGCAACGCGCCGATCTATGCGGCCTTTCTGGACCTGTCGCCCAGCCGGTCGGAGGGGTTAGGCGCGGGCGCCATCCCGATGACTGAGATCGAAGCCTATCTGCGCCTGTTCGGCCATCCGGGCTGCGACGACGCGCGGGAGTTCGTGGCGCTGATCAGGGCGTGTGATGGGGCCTTTTTGGAGGCGCGGGCGGAGAAGAAGTGATTGGTGTGATGCCGCGTCGGTGCCACGCCCCCGTCGGCAAGCCCACATCATCCAATCGCAGGCAAGGCAGTGATTGGATGCCTAAGGATCTCGTGCAGTCTCCTATTTGGCACCAGCGGCTGTTCGAGGAGACGTGAAGAGGGCGGCAAGTAACAAAAAAGGACTCAGTACAAGACAAACAAACCCAATACCGAGAAAAGAAAAGTCTAATATCATATACCCGTCAGGCTCAGAAAAAACATAATAAAAGACTTCGGTAGTCAAACGCAGTATCAAGTGTGTCGAATGAATAAAAAAGCCCAACAAAATCAGCTTAGCGACAATGGTGTTTGGAAAGAGGGTTCTATCTTTACAGGTTAGGGCGCACAGAAACCCTATCACTGCGGTAACGATTCCATAGTATCCTGAAAACTCGTACCCAACCGCTGGGTTAACCCGCTCATAATCCGCCGGGTAAAACCCCCATGATAGCGGCACTGCCAGGTACAAAGAGTAAGCAATAGAAAAATAGAGCATTCTTCTCGAGAATGGATCGCTTGTGATTCTGCGTAAGACGGACATCTCAGCCGGTTCCATACCTGTAGAGCAAATACAAGATGCAGTTCTGGCGTTCACAAACACCGAAAGTTCCGATGCCACCTGTTGGCTCACACGAAACGGGCAGCGACAACTAAGAAACAAATCCTATGAAATTGTCGAGCTCCCGTCAACATAAGCCCTTTGAGGTAGGGTTGCTCGCCGAGCCCAGTAGGGTAGCCGCTGCCGCATGGCCACTCACTAGCAGCTTTTTTTGCACTGGCCTTGTCGTCGCGAATTGAAGATTGAAGCCAATTCTGGAGCGCGCCAAACAGCAAGCGCCGAGACTATTCTAGCGGTGTGCCCAGCGAATGGCCCGAAGCAGCGATACGCGTCAGTGGATGCGAGGAAGGACAAGAGATGAGTGGCCCAACACTGACCCTCACCATCGATGCTCGCGGGGCCGAGATCGGCGCGCAGCGGATGAATCGTGCGCTAGACATGGTTCGAACCGGCACTCGCACCACCGATGACGCCATCGGCCAGATGACAGATAAGCTGCGCAACATGGAGAGGGTGGCAAATCCTGTCTCTAACGCTGTCGGTGCCGTCGAGGCGAACGTTCGGCGCTTGAAGATGGAGCTATTGGATCTCGACCGCGCGTCCGAGCGAGTATCTCGTGGGGTCGGGCGTTGGACTGGCATTGAACGGCCGTTGATCGATGGAATTAGTGGGCGTTGGCGGGGTACTGGCGCGGATACTTCAGCCTACGCTCAAATGCTCGGCGCGGAGCGGGTACGGTCCATTCAGTTCAATCCGGAATACGGTGGTGTTGGGCCCAACCCTAGAGGCCTTCCTTCGGCGCCACAGAATGACATTCTCAATAGTCTCGGGGAACCATTCTTGCGTCTTTTAACTAGGCAGTCTGCTGCGCTGAATGGGGAAGAAACTTATCTGGATAACAGTTCTGAAGGTTTCGTTGGAGAGTATGCAGACATTGTTGATGAAATGAATGATTCGTTTGATAGATATCTAATTGCGCAAGGAAATATTATAGATTTATTTGGAAGAAGAGAAATAAGTAGGGCTTTTGAGCTCCCTGGGATGTTTTTTAGAATTACAGATATTGATAATAGACGTGGAGACAATATTGAGGAAGCTGTGGGTTTGCACGAGCAACAAATGGCAGAATGGAGGCGGTTGGTAGTCCGGAGAGATGAGAGTGCCGACCAGTTGGCTGACGACATTTTTGAGCCACTACACGATACCATAGTGAGTGTGAGGCACCTTCACGAGGACCTGTCCGTGGGATTGGGCACAGTTCAAGATCTTGAGCGGCGATCCAGCCAAGATCCGAACGCCACAGAGCACGAAAGAGAATTTCTCCCCTCTCTGCTGGCGGACATTAGTGAGGCTGAACGAATTGTCGGAGGCTGGCTTAGCCAGCTGGAATCATACTCGACAGAACTATTCGAGACCCCAAGCGTCGCCGACCAAGTCGACCAAACGCCGGAACGGCGCCTCGAAGAGCTCGCCCGCATTCATAATGATCGATTGGACCGTTTGGAGATCAATCTGCTGGCGCCCCAAGCCCTCGGCGACACCGACCGCGTGAGAGAGTTGGAAAGGCGGGCTGAATTTCTGGACGAGAGATTTGCGCGACAGGTTGAGCAAATATTCGGGGATATGCTTCTCGAATCCCGCGACGCGGCGGAGGAAGCAGAACGTTACGTGACCGAATTTGAAAGGCGGCGCGAGGATGGCGGAAGCGGCAATTTGGGCGGTGGCGTTCTGGCTGGCGACCAACCCGGTTCAACTCTCCAAACGCCTGATCAGCGTCTTGAAGAACTCGCCCGCATTCATAATGATCGATTGGACCGTTTCGAGATCAATCTGCTGGCACCTCAAGCGTTCGGTGACACCGACCGCGTGAGACAATTGGAAAGGCGGTCCGAGTTCTTCAATGAGAGATTTGCTCGACAAGTCGAGCGGATTTTTATGGACATGTTTGCTGACCAACGTGACACGGCGGAGGCTGCCGAGGAGTTTCTCAACGAATTTGAAAGGCAGCGCGCGGGTGACAGCAGCGGCAGCGTTGATATGAATGATGTTGTTGCCCCAATCGGCCCGGTAGCCAATCAGGGCATCCGGACCGCTCCCAGCTTCGGCGTCGGCCAAGGCGCGCAACTTACGTCAAATCTTCATTTCGCATCTCTGGCCTTCACCGGCGACATGATGCCCGGCGGTTTTCTGGCGGCGCCGATGCCGAATGAAGAGCAGAACGAGGCTGTGATGGCATTGGCGCAGGCCTATCAGGCGCAAGCCGATACGGTCGCCAATGACTACACACCGGCCATCGAGGAGGCGGCAGGCTCCACATCTGTCCAGTCAGAGGCGCTGCTGGTGCAGTCGGAGGCTCTTGCCGCCAGCTACACGCCTGCGACCAAGGAGGCGGTTGACGCGACCAAGGAGATGGCGGACGCAGCGCTTGGACTCGACCAGGCGTTGCAGAACCCCGATGCGGCAGCAGTCGCCGAGGAGATGGAGGAGCTGAGTGCGCTGGGGCAGCAGGTGGGCAACAGCTTTGCCTCGGCCTTTGAGCGGGCGGTGTTGAGCGGGGAGGAGCTGAGCGACGTGCTATCGGCCCTGGCGCTGGATCTGGCGAAGCTGGTGCTGC
>JBCCER010000086.1:0-17588 GCA_039030175.1 Pseudomonadota bacterium | reverse complement strand
GTCTCGGGCAACCGCCGGCCCACTGCGATAGGCGAGGCGTCGGGCATCGTCGGCGGTTAGCGCTTGGCGGGCGGCCGGGACTGCAGCCTCCAAAGCGGCCAGATAACGCGCTTCGGCTCTGGAGAGGCGGAAGCGGTTGGCAGTTTCAGTTGACCCTGGGCCTGGCGGCAGGGCCAATGCGGCAAGCCTGCGCAACGACTCTGCCGGAAGGCCTCGATCGATCTCGCGACCAACCAGCCGATTGAAACGCGCGGTATCCACATCCCCAAACAGCCAAATGGCAAGCCCGGCACTCTCAGCAAGGTCCCATGACCATCGCGGGTCAGGGGCGCCCAGCCATCTGAGTAACTCCGCTCGAACTCGTTCGGCCACCAGGCCGTCCAGTTTAGGTATCGATGCCGATATCGCCCGCATCACGTCTTCTGGCGGCGCGCTGCGGCCATACCAGGCCATGAATCTGAAAAAGCGGGGAACCCGCAGATAGTCCTCGGCAATCCGGGTGGCAGGATCGCCGACAAAACGTACAACCCCGTTCCTGGCATCGGCAGCGCCTCCGAAGTAATCGTGGAGCGTGCCGTCCGGTTCCGAGCTCATCGCGTTCATGGTGAAGTCACGGCGCGCCGCATCGCCACGCCAGTCGTCAGTGAAGGCGACGACGGCCCGCCTTCCATCGGTCGCAACATCGCGTCGTAGGGTGGTTACCTCATACCCGACACCATCGATAACCGCGGTGACCGTGCCGTGATCGATGCCGGTTGGCACGACCCTAATGTCTGCTGATTCGAGGGCGACGATAACGGCCTCCGGCGGCAGCGGCGTCGCAAGATCGATATCCGCTACCGAACGGCCGAGCAGCCCATCGCGAACACAACCACCGACCAGGCGTGGGGCAGGACCATCCGTAGACAAGGCGTCGATCAAAGCGACCAATGCCGGACGCTGCAGCCAATCGGCAACCAGGCGCATGAGGCCCGCCGCCGCGCTTTACTGTTCTTCCGGAACGAAATGCCCAGGAACCACCACACCATCCTCCATCCGCGGGGGCACATAAACGCTGCCTGGCGGAGAACCGCCAAACACAGCGAGCAGGATCAAGCCGGCGGCAAAAAGCACGAACCCCGATAGGATCAGCCAGAACCAGGGCGTCCCCTGCAGCACGGGAGGTGGCTGTTCACTGCCGGCCTGGATAGCGCGACGCCGCTGCCAAAAGGCAAACGCCAGATAAATCACGGTCGGCGCGATCAGCAGTAGCGCGAAAAGAAACTGTCGACTCATGGCGTGTCCAACAGCAGTTTGAGGTTGCGTAACATTCCGGCAGTCGCCCCCCAGATATAGCGATCCTGGTAAGTGAAGACGTAAAAGTATCGCTCTCGGCCCTGAAACGTGCGGGCATGACGCCTGGGCATGTCGCGCGACAGGATGAACGACAGCGGCACCTCGAACGTGTCGGCCACTTCGAACGGATCGGGCGTGATGTCCACGGGCGGCTCCATCACACCGACATAAGGCTGAATTCGGAAACCTGTACGTGTGATGTACGTGTTGAGGCGGCCGACGATATCGATGCGATCCGACGAAATCCCGACCTCCTCCTTCGTTTCGCGCAGTGCCGCGGCCAAAGGACCGCTGTCGCCATCTTCAATTCGGCCGCCGGGAAAGGAAATCTGGCCAGCATGCGCCTTGAGATGCTCCGTACGAACCGTCAGCAATACGGTCGGCTCTGAGGGTCGGTTGATCAGCGGCACCAACACAGCCGCGTCTCGGAGTGTCGGCAATGGCGGCATATCGGGATTGAGATCGTGATCGCCGAGTGTGGGCTGTGACGGCGGTTCGCCATCATGATCTATGGCCAGCAGCCGAGGCGGTACGTCTGTCAGGCTTATCGGTTTGATCTCGCTAACCATTCAATCCGCCGGCCCAGTACTCGGCCGGTCAAGGGCGAAGAACTGACTTAGGCTCCAAACACCTGGAACCCCTTCCTGTTCGACCGCGAGATCGGCCAGCGCATAGAAGACAGGTCGCGATATCAAGGCTTCCAGCCCATCGCGCACAAGCACGTAAGGCCGGGGCGAGCAGGTTGCTTCATCGACCGTCACCCGAATTGGGCGGTCGGGCCCGGCTACGACCACTTCACCAAGATTGGTGCGAAATGTTAGAGACATTTCAGCGCCTTGTCCTTCGACTGCTACATCAACAGCGATGAAAGGGGCATCATCCACAGTGATACGGCCGCGCTCAGCCGGCGTGATCAACCAATAGTCGCCGTCATCGTCGCGCCGGAGCACGCTGGCGAACAATTTTACCAGCGCAGGACGCTCAATCGGGCTGCCATGATAGGTCCAAACTCCATCCGACCGAATCCGGATGGCATAGGCTTCGTCGGCCGCCGAGGGCGGCATCCGAGCCTCCGCAAGCCTGCTATCCAGCTCTGTGTGCTTCCCAGCACTGTCGATCGGGACCATTTCTGCCATAGTCATGGTGACGTTACGCTTTAGATGCTTGTCTCAGATAAGCACATCTTGCAAAGGACACCAGCGATGACCGACCTTTCGACGCAGCCGAGCGATGCGGATATCCTATCGGATATCGAAGCGCTGGGACATCGTCTGGGCGCCGTGCGGAACCATTTGGGCCGAGTCATCTTCGGCCAGCAACGGGTTATCGACCAAGCGCTCGTAACCTTGCTAGCCGGCGGTCACGGCCTTCTCGTCGGTGTGCCGGGGCTTGCCAAAACCAAACTTGTCGAAGGATTGGGCAAGGTTCTGGGCCTCAGCGAACGCCGCGTCCAGTGCACGCCCGATCTGATGCCGGCCGATATTCTGGGGTCGGAGGTGCTTGAAGAAGGCGAGGACGGAAAACGGCATTTCAGATTCATCAAAGGCCCCGTCTTTTGCCAGCTTCTGATGGCCGATGAGGTCAATAGGGCGAGCCCCCGCACGCAATCAGCTCTCTTGCAGGCAATGCAAGAACGGCGCGTTTCAGTGGCCGGCGAGTACCATGACCTGCCCGCCCCCTTCCATGTCTTGGCGACACAAAACCCGTTGGAGCAGGAGGGTACCTATCCCCTGCCCGAGGCCCAACTAGACCGCTTCTTGATGCAAATCGACGTCGCCTATCCGGACGGCGATGCAGAGCGGCGGATGTTGCTGGCAACAACCGGTACGGACGAAGAGGAATTGGCTCAGCAAGTCAGCGCCGAGGAACTGATGGCAGCGCAGCATCTCGTGCGGCGCATTCCGGTCGGCGAGAAGACCGTTGAAGCGATTCTCGACATCGTCCGCCAGGGCAGACCAGAGACCAGCGAACTGCCGGAGGTTGTGCAAAATGTTGCCTGGGGCCCAGGACCCAGGGCCAGCCAGGCCTTGATGCTTGCCTGCCGCGCCAGGGCGTTGATCGACGGACGCAAGGCGCCATCCATCGACGATGTGGTCGAATTGACGATGCCAGTGCTCAAGCACCGCACGGCGCTGAATTTCGCCGCCAGAGCGGACGGTACAACGATCGAAGACGTCATCTCGAGATTGATTCAGCGCCACGCATGACAGCGACGACAACCCACGGCAGGGCTGAAGCCCTAGCCGCCACCCTACCGGCCCTCCAGATCGAGGCCGAAAGGGTTGCGGCGACAGTTGCCCAGGGGGTCCATGGCCGCCGGCGCGTCGGCGTCGGCGAGAGTTTTTGGCAGTTCCGGCCCTATGAGCCGGGCGACCCGGTTCAACGCATCGACTGGAGACAGACGGCCAAGCGCGACCGGCCCTTTCTTCGCCAACTCGAATGGGAAGCGTCGCAGACCGCTTATCTTTGGCGCGCCGTCGATGACGGTTTTCGCTGGCATTCGAGCGATGCGGTGCCGACGAAGATCGAGCGGGCTGACCTACTGCTTCTCGCGCTAGCCTCGCTGCTGAACCGGGCGGGGGAGCGAGTGGCCCTGCTTGATGGCGAGGCGCCGCCTGGGCTCGGCAGAACGGATATCGGCAAACTGGCTCTGGATCTGATGCGACCGCCAACAGAAACGAGTAGCAAGTCCGCTGACCTGCCGCCGCAGCGTTCAATCCAGGCCCATTCGTCAATGGTACTGTTTGCCGATTGGCTCGCCCCACTTGAGGCCATCGAGAATGCGTTGGCACCTTTTCAGGCGAAGGTTGAGCAAGGCCACCTAGTGCAAATCCTGGACCCAGCGGAAGTCGATTTGCCCTATGATGGGCGCATCAGGTTTACAAGCTTTCGAGAAGAGCCAGCACTAACCATGGCGCGGGTCGATACGATACGTCAGGCATATCAAGAACGGCTTAGCGCCCAGCAAGATGGATTGCGCGCCCTGGCCCAAGCAGCAGGCTGGCGATTGCACCTACATCGGACCGATCAGCCGCCGGAACGCGCCTTGCTGGCCATCTTCCAGAGCCTGGCGGACGCCACGTCAGGGTAGCGATCCATGCTGACGTTGGGACCTGTAAGTTTCATTCAGCCTTGGCTGCTGCTGGGATTGGCATCGCTGCCGATCCTCTATTGGCTGATCCGGGCGACGCCGCCTGCCCCGCGTACGGTCCGCTTCCCAGCCTTGCGACTGTTGCACGGTCTGCGGCCGGAAGAGGAGACCCCGGCCCGCACCCCTTGGTGGCTGCTGCTGCTGCGTTTGTTGCTGGCCGCCCTGATCATCATCGCCTGCGCCGGACCCGTCATCAACCCGACCGCCGGCTTGCCCGGCTCCGGACCTGTGTTGCTACTCGTGGACAATGGCTGGGCGGCCGGGCGGGATTGGTCGGCGCGCCAGACCATTCTGGCCCAAGCGATCGATGCGGCCGAGCGCGCCGACCGTCCGCTTCGGGTCGCGGCAAGCGCTGCCGACGGGCCAGGCCCGCCCCCATCGGTGAGCGGGCTGATGCGCCCCGCCGATGCACGGGGTTGGGCCGAACAGCTCGCCCCGCGGCCCTGGACGGGCAATCGCAATGCCTTGCTGGACTCGATCGAGAGCCTGGACACTTCGTCAGGCATCGAGACGCTTTGGCTTAGCGACGGGCTGGACGACGCCGATGCCATGCAACTGGCAGAGACCCTACGCCGGATCGGCCCCTTGACGGTCTTCACCCCCGACGAAGCCGAGCTGCCCTGGTTGATTCATCCGCCTGAAACCGAAGGCAGCGATCTCTACTTCTTGGTCGAAAGGATTGCATCGAGCCTGGGAGGCTCCGGCATATTGCGCGTGGTTGGCGATGACGGCCGAATTCTGGCTAGGCGACCGTTCTCCATGGCGCCCGAGGCGGGCGAGGAAGATGTGCGGGTGGCACTACCCGCCGAGGCCCGCAACCGTGTTTTCCAAGCCATCATCGAAGACATCGAGGGCGTCGGGTCGGTCGCCCTGATCGACGAGCGCTGGCGGCGGCGGCCGGTGGCCATTGTCGGCGAGGCCCCCGAAGACAGCAGCCAGCCCCTGCTGTCGGAATCCTACTATCTGGACCGCGCCTTGGCGCCGTTCGCGGAGATCTGGTACGGCGATCTTGACGAGTTGCTAGAGCGCCGGCCGGCCGTGGTCGTGTTGCCGGACAGCGGACAGATCACGGACGAACAAGCAGAAAATCTCGACGGGTTCATCGATGGCGGTGGCGTCGTAGTGCGGTTTGCAGGACCGCTGTTTGCCGCGAACCCGGACCGATACGTGCCGGTTCCCCTCCGGGCCGGCGATCGGACTTTGAGCGGGGCGCTAAGCTGGACCACTCCGCAACCGCTGGCCCCCTTCCCCGTCGACAGCCCCTTCAATGGCTTGTCGCTGCCCGAAGATGTGCTGATCGAGCGGCAAGTCCTGGCCCAGCCGGGACCGCTGGTCAATGCTCGCACCTGGGCCCGCCTGGCCGATGGAACACCGCTGGTGACGGCAGAACAGCGAACCGGCGCTGATGGCGCTGCAGCCGGGTGGCTAATTCTGGTTCACACTACTGCCGGGCCGGATTGGTCGAACCTGCCGCTGTCCGGTCTTTTCGTGGATATGCTAAGGCGCATCGTCGCCCTTAGCGCCGGCGTAGCCGAGGACACCCAAAGCGTTGCCCTACGGCCCATTAGCGTGCTGGATGGGTTCGGACGGCTGAACGACGCCGGCGGCACGGCAATGCCCATCGGCGCCGGCGATTTCGCCGATACGCTGGCTGCTCCAGGCCATCCGCCCGGCGTCTATGGGGCCGGCGAATCCCGGCGGGCGCTGAATCTAGCCCCCTCCGTCATGCCCCTCGCCCCGTTGCAGATACCGTCTGGCATACCAACACGCGGTTACGATACTGGCTCTGAATTTGTGCTTTTCCCGTTTTTGTTGGCCGCCGCGATGGCACTGGCCGTTATCGATCTGCTCGCCAGCCTTGCGATCCGTGGATTGCTACCGAGCTTGAGGTCAAAACGCGCAGCGACCGCCAGCCTCACCGCGCTGATTGCGCTGGCATCCGCACTCGCAACACCCGATTCCGCCCGCGCCCAGCCCCAATCTCTACCCTCCGAAACGTTGGCGCTGCTGGCGGCCAACGGCACTTATTTGGCCTATGTCGTCACCGGCGATCCGTCGGTCGATGCGATCAGCCAAGCTGGTCTCGACGGCCTATCACGGGTCCTGACCCAACGCACGGCGGTGGAACCGGACGGCGCTCTGGGGGTCGATCTGGAGCGGGACGAGTTGGCCTTCTTCTCCCTGCTTTATTGGCCCATCACCGAAACACAGCCGACACCGTCGTCCCGGGCCTTTGATCGGTTGAACGAGTTCTTGGCCCATGGTGGAACGATCCTGTTCGACACCCGCGATGCAGGCTTTGCCGGTGCCAACGAAGCGGACTTGCGCCGGCTGACCGCAGGTCTGGACATCCCACCCTTGTCGCCCGTCGATCCGGACCATGTGCTCACACGCGCCTTTTATCTCTTACAAGTGTTCCCAGGGCGCTACGCCGACGATGAGCTTTGGGTGATGGATGCAGACGAAACCGTCAATGACGGGGTCTCGTCGGTGATCATCGGCGCCAATGACTGGGCCTCTGCCTGGGCGATGGATTCGGCCGGCAATCCGCAATTCACAACGGTCCCGGGTGGCGAATGGCAGCGCGAAATCGCCTTCCGCTTCGGCATCAACCTGGTGATGTATGTCCTGACGGGGAACTATAAGGCCGACCAGGTGCACGTGCCGGCGATCCTGGAACGGCTCGGCCAATGATCGACGCCACCAGAATTGCCATCGCGCCAATGCTGCCCTATTGGGTTCTGGCTATTCTTTATGGCAGCGCATTGCTGGTGCTTGCTCTCGCCGTCTGGCGCGGTGCGAACGGCACGATCTGGCGCGCCGCCATCTTGCTGGCGCTGGGTGGGTTGCTACTGAACCCATCCCTAGTTGAAGAGCAGCGCGACCCGATTGACGATGTCGCCGTCGTGGTGGTGGATCGATCGCCCAGCCAACGTATTCACGACAGAACCAATTTGACTGACGAGACACTGGCCGGGTTGGAACGGCAGTTTGGTGGATTTGACGACCTCCAAGTCCGGATCGTCGAGACGACGGGCGGCGCCGATGGGCTGCAGGAAGAAACGCGCCTCTACGCCGCGCTCGAAGGCGCCATTGCCGATCTGCCTCGCCAGCGGCTGGCCGGCGCCATCCTAGTCACCGACGGTCAGATCCACGACCTGCCGGAGGACCCAAGCCAATTGGGCGATATCGGCCCGATACACGCTCTGCTGACTGGCGCCCCGGACGAACGCGACCGACGTTTGTCGATTGTCGAGGCGCCCGCATTCGGGCTGGTGGGCGAACCGGTGGACGTCACGGTGGTCGTCGACGATCTGCCGGAAGCGCAAGACGACACAACCGCAACCTTGACCGTCACACGCGATGGCGAAATTCATGGCAGCTACGGGCTCGACCCCGGCCTGCCATTCACCCTGCCGATCCCAATCGACCATTCCGGTCCGACGGTGCTGGAGTTCGAGGTCGACGGGCTGGAGGACGAGTTGAGTGCCGCCAACAACCAAGCTGCCTTGGTGGTGAACGGCGTTCGCGATCGGCTTCGCGTGCTGCTGGTATCCGGCGAGCCGCATCCCGGCGAGCGCACTTGGCGGAACACCTTAAAGTCCGACCCCGGCGTCGACCTGGTGCATTTCACCATCCTACGCCCACCGGAAAAGCAGGATGGGACGCCGCTGGAAGAATTGTCGCTGATCTCATTTCCGACACGCGAGCTGTTCGAAGTCCGACTCGACGAGTTCGATCTGATCATTTTCGACCGATACGAACGGCGCGGCGTCCTGCCATCGCTTTACTTACAAAACATCGCGGACTATGTGGCGCGCGGCGGCGCCTTGCTGGAGGCAAGCGGGCCTCCATTCGCAGGCGTCTTGAGCCTTTACCGCACGCCTCTCGGGGAGGTCTTCCCCGCAACGCCGACCGGCGAGGTGCTAGAGGCCTTCTATCTGCCAACCGTTACCGATCTTGGCGAGAGGCATCCGGTCACGGCGGCGCTTCAGGGCAGTCAGGCCGACGGAACATCCGACTGGGGCCGCTGGCTACGGCAAATCGACGTGGAAGCCACGGGTGGAACCACGATTATGGCGGGGCTGGACGAGCGGCCCCTTCTCATCCTCGATCGCGTCGGCGACGGGCGTGTGGCCCAGCTGGCTAGCGATCATCTTTGGCTTTGGAGCAGAGGGTTCGAGGGTGGCGGCCCGCAAGGCGAACTGGTGCGAAGGCTGGCCCATTGGCTGATGCAGGAACCCTCGCTGGAAGAAGAAGATCTGCGGGCTGTTTCGGCCGGCAGCCGCATCGACATCGAACGCCGCAGCCTGGAAGCCCTGCCCGAAACCGTGACGGTGACCGATCCGCTGGGCGACACGCAAACGTTGCCGCTGATCGAAACAGGACCGGGTCTGGCTACGGCGAGTTTGGCGGTTGATCAGGCCGGCGTCTATCGGGTCACCGATGGCGACCGATCGACTCTGGTGGTTGTCGGAACCTTGAACCCGCCTGAAGCGCGGGACATGCGTGCCACGGACGAAGTGCTGCTGCCGCTGATTGAGGCGAGCGGCGGGTCGGCGCGCTATCTCAACGATGGCTTACCGAACGTGCGTCGAACGAGCGCGGGACGAAACGCAAACGGTTCCAACTGGATCGGGCTACGCGCAAACGGCGACTATACGGTTGTTGGCGTTTCGGAGACATCTCTACTGCCCCCAGCGCTCATGCTGATTCTGCTCGCCTGCCTGCTGGTTGTGACCTGGTGGCGCGAGGGCGATTGACCCTACGCCTTACCCCACCCGCGTCGATGCGACCTTAGGCCACTGTCATACAGATCTAACGGACAAGAGCCCAAAAGGCCCCTGAAAAAGACAAGACCCCGCCGATCAGAGATCAGACGGGGCCTTGCCGGCGGTGCGGAGCGCACTAAGCCGGGGACATGCCTCGTACGCTACATCGCAACCGCTTGGTTCGGCCAGGTATAGACCGGCTCGTCCCGGTCTTCCTGCCAGTAATGAACGCCGCGATCATACTCGAAGCTGCTCTGAGGGGTAACAACATCGACCACCTGTACCGCGGGCTGAGGCGTCATCATTTCAGCCTCCACTTTGTCGGCGATCGAAAACCCCGCCAACATTACGGCCCAAACGGCAAACCCGGCGATCCACGCCGACCCCAGTCTGTCGGCTACCATTGTTCATCTCCTCAACACATCAAACAGTCATCAAGACGATACGTATCGTTTCGATATATTTTCTGCTGAGAGATAGATAGTCACGACTCCGGCAAAAACAAGCACCGTCTCATCATCGTGATTGTAAAATTTCGCTCGCCTGGACGATTGATTAACGGCCGACTTCGCCGAAGGATGGCAAATCGCCGGCATTTTTGGGTCAACGTGACCTAATTCACTGTTCCGTTCACGGGAATGCGGGCATCTTCGTAGGGTCAGAACGCCAGCTCAGTTCGAAGTGGTGGCTTCATAGCGCGACCAAGGGGCGCGATGTGATAACGGTACCGAATGCCAGAGACGCTCAAGGACAGCAGCCGCCGCCCCGCGCGCTGTCAAGCGGCGAGCGACGGCAAATCACGGCGCTGTTTTATGACATTACCGGGTCGACGGCGATGATGACGTCGATGGACCCGGAAGACTATATGGACCTGCAAGCCCGCATCCACGAGGCCGCAGCCGAGGCGATCACGGCCAATGGCGGCCATATCGATCAGGTCATGGGGGACGGCGCAACCGTCTATTTTGGCTATCCAAATGCCGACGAGGACGCCTCGCAAAAGGCCGTCACCGCCGGTCTCGAGATCATCGAACGTTGCCGAGAGCTCGATGATGGTGACGGCGAGCCCATACGGCTGCGGATCGGTATCGCAACCGCCTTGGCGGTATTCGGTCAGCACAAATCCGCCTCCGTCGGCCACGCCAAAGGACCTTATGCCGAGATCGTGGGCGTTGCACCGAACTTGGCCGCCCGCCTGCAATCCCTGGCCGAACCCAACACGGTCTTGGTTTCGAACAACACCTACCGAATCACCCATAGGCTGTTTGAGTTTGACGATTTCGGCAAACACGAACTGAAGGGCTTTCCCGACACCCACCGTGTCTGGCGTGCGGTCAAAGCACTCGAAGTCGATGACCGGTTTGCCGGCCATCGATCGGCGGCGGCCCCGTTTGTTGCCCGCGAGGCGGAGTTGGAGCTTGCGTTAGACCGCTGGCGCGAGGTCAAAAACGGCGTTGGACAGGTGCTGTTCCTCTCGGGTGAAGCCGGTATCGGCAAATCGCGACTGACGCGCGCCATTCGGCAGGGAATTGGGGGTGTGGGCTCGCAGATCCTGTCGCTGCAATGCCACCCCCATAGCCAGTCGATTCCGCTGTTTCCGTTCATCAACGGCATTCGGTCCGAACTGCGCCAGCGGATCCCCGATTTCGATTTCAGCGCTATTTCTGGCGACGCCATTCGGCGGACGCTCGACCTGCCGGCATCGCTGTCGGGTGACATCTGCGATACGCTATCCTTCCTGCTGACCGACGAAACCAGCCGGGAACGGCGGGGGGACGCGTTGGTCCAGCAAGAGTTCGGTGCCCAGGCTATCGATGCCGTTGTGCAAACACTGTGGGGCGTAGCGGCGGCAGCGCCCTGTGTCGTGATTGTGGAAGACCTCCACTGGGCCGACCGGCAAACGCTGGAGACGCTCGACCGCATCACGCGCGAAATCACCAGCCACGGGGTTCTGAAGATCGTCACATCCCGCGACGCGCTAGGACCGGAATGGCGCGAACTGAAGGGCGTGACGGAGATCGCGTTAGGACCGCTCGATAAGCGCTACATTGCTGAATTGGTTCAGGCAATCAGTGGCCGTGACCATTTTTCCGACGAGCTGTTATCGGCGATCTACGACAAGAGTGACGGCGTGCCCTTCTTCGCAGAGGAACTGGCGCGGTTCCTAGACGAACAAGGCGATTTGGTTCCGACCTCCGACGTCGATTGGCACATTTTCTCGTCCGACGGCGTGGTTACACTGCAAAATCTCTTGATGGCACGGTTGGCAGCGCTGGGCGACGATCGGCTGATTGTCCAGGCCGCCAGCGTTATCGGCAGGAATTTCAGCACCGAAATGTTAGTCGGCTTGTTTATCGGAGTGCGTGATGCCGCAAACGTGGAAAACGCGCTTGATGCTCTGGTCGACCGCGGCTTCTTGCGCCTGATCGCCGGTGAAATTGAACCCGAATACGCCTTCAAGCACGCTCTTTTGCGGCACGCCGCCTACGAAAGCCTGCTAAAGGCCGACCGACGTAAGGTCCATGGCAGAATCTTCGATCTTGCGCTCGCGGAAGACGGTCCGGCGACGGGCCTGTCCGAAGCCGAACTTGCCCATCATGCCGAACAAGCCGGCATGATGGACGAGGCAGTGACCCACTTGATCAAGGCGGGCCGCCTAGCATCCCAGCAATCTGCCCTTTATGAAGCCCGCGCCCTGCTCGACAAGGCTGAAAACTTGATGGGCCGGATAGAGCGGGATGGGGGTGGCGCTGACCGTATGCTTGAGCTGATCGCGACACTGGGGCCGGTATTGACCACATTGGAAGGGGCCGGTTCGGCCCGGGCCCGGGGCCTGTACGACCGCGGCGTTACTCTTTGTCGGGAAGACCCTAAGGTCGATCGAACCGCCTGGTTCCCGGTCTATTGGGGTTGGTGGTTCACCGCGCCGAATTTTGAGGCGCAGCGCGACCGGTCCGACGTGATCATCGCCGACATGACCAACGGCAGTAGTACCGAGGCGCAGTTACAGGCATTGCATTGCGGCTGGGCAACTGCCTTCAATACCGGGAGACATTCCGCCTGCCTGGAAGCGGTCGACCAAGGCTTGGCGCTCTATGATTCCGAAGACGCGACCCATCACAGAGCGCACTATGGCGGCCACGATGCAAAGGTCTGCGCCCTTGGCGAGCGAGCCCTATCGCAATGGTTCACAGGCGCAACCAAATCGGCGCTGGTTAGCCTGCAGCGGGCCAAGGAATGGTCCGACGAGATCGACCATTTGGGCAGCCTCTGCCACGTCCTCGATATCGAAATCATGCTCCACCGCTATCGCTGCGACACCGACGCGGTCGCGGAAACTGCACGCCAAATGGCCCAGATCGCCGGTGAACACCGTCTTCGCTCATTCGAGGCGAAGAGCCTGATCTTCGGCGGTTGGGCGGAAGGCCTGTCGGGAGATCTGCAATCCGGCCATGACAAGCTGAGCGATGGCTTGAAGATCCAGCACGAAATCGGCACCGAGGAGGACTTCCCCGTCTATTACGAGATGTGGGCGGAACTTAAAGGGTTACTGCATTTGCCGAATATCGGTATCGGTACGGTCGACAATGCGATCGAACGGGCCGAGGCGTCCGGCCATCTGTTCTGGCTGTCGGAACTTTACCGCAGGCGGGGTCTGCTGTTGGCGGACGCAAAGTCCGACGAGGTCGGCATCGCAGCAAGCTTTACCCAGGCAGCGACAGTCGCGCGCAAACAAAATGCGACGGTCCTGACGCTGCGGGCTCTGACAGATCTTGCGGAGTGCGCGCCGGCGATGAGTGTTACCGACGCGTGGCGGGCCGAAACGTCTGAGTTGCTGTCGCGTTTGGAGCCGGATGGCGAACGTGACCGCCTGTCCGCCAGACTGGACGCGATCGTCAGCGACAAGCGCTCGTGAGAGCCACCGCATCGTGACGATTGACGAGGTCGAGGCCCTTCGCCATCGGCTGGAGGCGGGCCCCACCCAAGCCCTAACGACCAGAGATTCGAACGCCGAGCGCGATTGGAAGGCGATCCGCCTCCAACTCGGCCGTTTTGGCATAACGCGGGTAGGCGACATCACCGGGCTCGACCGTATTGGCGTACCCGTCGTTCAGGCCGTAAGGCCGGCCGCCAAATCGAACATCGTCAATCAAGGCAAGGGGCTGACCATGGCCCAGGCCGCCCTGTCCGCCGTTATGGAGGGGTTGGAAACCTGGGCGGCGGAGCGGTTACCCCGACAAGCTCAGCGCCGTGCTACCGCGGCCGAGTTGATCGAGCCCGCTGTAAGCGAAGCACTTAAGACAATCGTCCTCTCCGACAGTATCGATGGCTGGCAACATCGTCCCTTCGACTGGGTTCCCGGTTGGGATCTGGTCAATCGCCGCGTGACCTGGATGCCGGCCGCGATCGTAGCGACCGACTACACCCTGTCGTCGCCATATAGATCGGCGCCCTTTCTTCGAACAACTACTGGATTGGGCGCGGGCCTTTCGGCGTGGGCTGCGGTTCAACAAGGGGTCGCCGAGATTGTCGAGAGGGATGCAACAGCAAAAGCCTTGGAGATTCACGGCTTTTTCGATCGGTACCGCCTTGACACCGCATCGATCAAACGTCAATCGCTGGTGGACCTGGTCGCAAAGGTTAGGGCGGCTGGACTTCTGATCGGCTTTTGGACGTGCCCTGCGCCGGATAGCTGGGCCGTGGTTTGGGCGCGGGCGCTGGAAGCTGCCGATCAGCCCGATCAATTGCCGCTGCCGGCTGATGGCTACGGTGCCAGCCCGAACATAGAAGTGGCTGCGGAGAAAGCCTTGCTTGAGGCGGTTCAGACCCGTGCTTCTGTCATCGCTGGCAGTCGCGAGGACATAACCCGCACTGCCTATCCTCGGTTTCCAAACCGCCATTTGATCGAGGCAGATCGGCGCATGATTTTGGCGGATGCCGGCGCGCCGTTCGAACCCGAGGGCTCGAACGAACCGTGCTTGGACCTCGGTGTGCTCGGCGACGGATCAAAGCGACCGGTGATTGTTGTGCCCTTGCTGGCCGAGACCGACCCCGGCATTTTTGTCGTGCGCGTTGTGCTTCCGGGAATGAGGGTCGCAGCCGAATGACCGATGCAAGCCTCGTTATCTTCACCGGCCCGTCCCTGGGTCCAGGCGATGCCAGCGCTCTGATCGACGCGGACATCCGTCCACCGGCCGCGCAGGGGGATATCTTCGCGGCTGCGCTAGAGGCAAAGCCGAAAGCGATCGGACTGATCGACGGGGTGTTCCAGAGCGAACCGGCGGTGCGCCACAAGGAAATCCTGTGGGCAATCGGCCAAGGAATTACTGTCTTCGGCGCGGCAAGCATGGGGGCGCTCCGCGCTGCCGAACTTCATGGGTTCGGCATGATAGGCGTCGGCCTGATCTATCGCTGGTATCGGATGACGCCGCTGGCAGCGGACGATGCGGTTGCCGTTCTGCATGGTCCGACTGCATTGGGTGCAGCCGCGATGAGCGACGGCCTTATCAATCTGCGACTCACGTTCAAACACTGCCGACGACGGGGGATGTTCGACCGAGAGACGGAGCGTGCCTTAATCGACATAGCCAACCGCCTGCCCTATCGACAACGCACGCGGGCGACGATTCTTGAAGTCGCCCATGCCGAAGGGATCAGCCCGCTCCCCGATCTGGCGGCGATCGACAAGCACTGGCGCGACCAAAAGCGCCTAGATGCCGAGGCTTTGGTGAAATTGATGGCGGCATGTCAGGCAAGCGACCGCTGGCCGCAATCGCAGCCTCCAGACGGACAGGAGATTACCGATGCCTGGGCTAACGATTTGATCGACGCAGGGTTTTCATTGGACGCCGTGACAGGCGCCCTATAAGTTCTGTAATTCAACGAGGGGATGCAGGGGGGCCATGTTGCTGGAGGCGGGAGAGACTGATGTTCAGCGCTTGGGCACCAGGTTCCTGCTCTATCCGCAGGTGCCGCACCTTGCGGGCTATGGCAAGCCGGAGGCGGTCTGGATCTCCACACCGCCCGACGAGCTTCAACCCGGCCCGGCGGACCGGCGCATGTATGTTGTCGACCCCCTCTTTGAGAAACCCACCTACGAGTATCCCTACTTACCGCCTTTTGTCGGCGCGACCCATCCGCCGGTGGAGGCAGGCCCCGACGGGCATTTCGACCACCTCGACGTCAATGACCGTGGCTTTGTTGCGGCCCATTGCTTTGCAGCGCTACGCCGGGTCCTCGATATCTGGGAAAGCTATCTCGGTCATGAGATTGTCTGGCACTTCGCCGAAACCTACGAACGCATGGAGATCATTCCGCAGGTCGATTGGGCGAATGCACAGTCAGGGTATGGTTACGTGGAAATGGGCATCGACCGGGCGGATAACGGCCTCGTCGTCCCCTATGCGCTGAATTTCGACGTTCTGGCCCACGAGCTGGGCCATGCGATTATCTTCGCCGAAATGGGCATGCCCGTGGCGGACAGCGGAACGTCGGAATATTTCGGCTATCACGAATCGGTCTCGGACCTCATCTCCCTAATCTCGCTGCTGCATTTCGATAGTGCCGTCGACCGGCTGCTGCGCGGCTGCAAGGGCAATCTTCTGGTCATGAACGAACTCAGCCGGATCGCCGAACTGTCCGGCGACAGGCAAATTCGCATTGCCAGCAACGAGCGCCGGATGAGTACCGTCACGACGGAAGTGCACGACATGTCGCGCCCCTTCACCGGCGCTATCTTCGACACGCTGGTAGAAATCTATCACGCCAACATAATCGATAGGGGCCTGGTGGAACCGCCCGTCGACTATGACAGCGAGCGTCTGCGCGAGATGGACAAGCGGGAAATAGAGGCGGTTGGCGCGGCCTTCACCGACGCCTATGAGGGGCGCCATTTCCAATGCAAGGCTGCCCTGGAAGATGCGCGCGATATCGTCGGCACCGGCATCGCGCAATCCTGGAGCCGAATTGCGGCCGACGGGTTCAGCTATGCTGAGGCCGGCGTCGCGATCGCCAACGTCATGGACGAGATGGGCGAACCGGACAGCGCGCAGATCATGATCGAGAATCTGGAATGGCGAGAAATCCTCGCCCCAGGCCAATCAACGGCGACGGCCCAGACTGGGCCGGCTGCCTTCATGTCCAACCATTTCTAACCATCAAGGGGCACACAGATGACACTCGAGGCGAGCACGATTCCACACGAAATTCCCTACGATCCGGCCGAGATCGTCCTGCTGGGCTATTGGCTGGATAAAGGGTCGGCCAAGAATGTCGGCCGTATCGCGCTCAGCATGAAAATCCCCGAAGAGATCGTTCTGACCTTGGAAGGTCAGGGCAGCAACCAGTTCTGCATCGGCTTGATCAAGTCCTACATTTACGAAAATCAGCGCTACGACCTGCCGAGGCCGAAGCTGATGGTCCTGCCCGATGACGGTACGCCGGTCGGCCCGGCAAATGAGTCCGAAGAATGGAAGCAACAGCGGTTTTGGCGAGTAAAGAAGCTGGACCAGACGACAGAAATCTCGATCGAATCCGGCATGTTCGAGGAGTTGGTGCTGGCCGCGAACCTGCCCGGCCGGCGCTCGCCCAACAGCTACGCGGCGAACATGCAGCTCGGACACCGTTCGGGCAAGATGACCACTTAAGCTGGATTCCTCCCGCGCGAAATCGCGACCGGGGAATTGCTGCGGCCTGAGACCGATTTGCCCGCTACGCTTCGTTGTATTGGAGAATCCGACTCAGGCTAGCCGGCAGACTAGCGATATCGATCTGAGGATGGCTGGGGCGGCAGGGATCGAACCTGCGAATGGCGGTACCAAAAACCGCTGCCTTACCACTTGGCTACGCCCCAACAGGCGCGGCACACTAACGATATCGATCCAGAACGGCAACACGCAGTTCGCAGATTTGGCAAACGCGTTGTGACGATTGGAATGCTGGTCTACCTTGCACAGCCAAATGGCGCCCGAATAAGGCGTTCTGGACTGAGGTATTCTTGGTGATGACGATGCGCAACCGGCCGAGGCACTTTGCATGGCGGACGACGAAGGCAACGTGACCGAGCCTGGCGGACGACCCGGCGGCGTTTCAGCGGCCGATTTTCTGGCCGCCCTGGAGCGCATTCAAAATCGGCTCGACCGCATCGAAAATCGATTCGACGCCCAGCAGAACGAGCTGCGGGAGTTGCTGGAACGTCCGGCAACACCCTTGAATGTCGAAACGCGCGAACCGGACCTGCTGGCCGACCCGGAGACATCGTCACAACCCGAGGCGCCCGAGGTGGCCGAGTCAGTCGACCCCGTTGACCTGCCCCCTCAACCGACCGCCCC
>JBCCER010000085.1:0-17611 GCA_039030175.1 Pseudomonadota bacterium | reverse complement strand
TTGACCCGCCATGAACAGGGCGCGGGTTTCATGGCTGCGACTTATGGCAGGCTGACCGGCAAGGCCGGTGTATGCCTCTCGACCCTGGGCCCTGGCGCCACGAATTTGGTGACCGCCGCAGCCTATGCTCAGCTTGGCGCTATGCCGATGGTCATGATCACCGGACAGAAGCCCATCAAGCGCAGCAAGCAGGGCCGGTTCCAGATCGTCGACGTGGTCGCGATGATGAAGCCGATCACCAAATTCGCCAAACAGATCGTCAACGCCAATCTAATCCCCAGCCTCGTACGCGAGAGCTTTCGTCTCGCACAGCAGGAACGACCGGGCGCAGTTCATCTGGAACTGCCAGAGGATATCGCTGCGGAGGATGCGGATCATTCAGATCTGATCCCTGCCATCACTCCGTATCGTCCAGGCTGCGACAGCCGGTCCCTCGATGCCGCCGCGATGATGATCCGTAGCGCCCGGCGGCCACTTCTGTTGGTCGGCGCTGGCGCCAATCGCAAGCGCGTCATCGACGCGCTGAGCGATTTCGTCAGCAAAACAGGCATTCCGTTCGCCAACACCCAGATGGGCAAGGGCGTCATCGCCGGCCATCAGGAATGCTATCTGGGCACCGCCGCCCTATCAGCGGGCGACTACGTCCACGAGGCAATTGAACGCGCCGATCTGATCATCAACGCCGGCCACGATGTGGTCGAGAAGCCGCCTTTCTTCATGGAGCATGGCGGCACGAAGGTCATCCATGTCAACTTCAGCGGCGCGGATATCGATGAAGTGTATTTTCCGCAATTAGAGCTGATCGGCGACATCGCCAACACGTTCGAGCGCCTGACAACGCGCGACCTGACGCCGATCGAGGGGCACGACTTCAGCTATTTCATGCGGGTGCGCGAAGAGGTCCTGAAACATATTGGCGAGGGTGCCGACGATCCCCGCTTCCCCATCGCGCCCCAACGCATCGTCGCCGATGTGCGCTATGTCATGCCGCCGAATGGGATCATTGCGTTGGACAACGGGGTCTACAAAATTTGGTTTGCACGCAACTATCGAACGCGGCAACCCAATACGATCCTTCTCGACAACGCCCTTGCCACAATGGGCGCCGGTCTGCCATCGGCCATGATGGCCGCGATGCTGTATCCGGACCGGCAAGTGATGGCGATCTGCGGCGACGGCGGATTCATGATGAATTCCCAGGAAATGGAAACGGCGGTTCGCCTTGGCCTCAATCTGGTGGTGCTGATCCTACGCGACGATTCCTACGGCATGATCCGCTGGAAACAGCAAATCGATGAGTTCCCGGACTGGGGGCTGGAGTTCGGTAACCCGGACTTCGTCGCCTACGCCAACAGCTACGGCGCCAAAGGGCACCGAGTGACCAAAACCGACGATCTGGCCCCGATCCTCAACGCCTGTTATGCGGAAGGCGGCGTCCACCTGGTCGAGGTGCCGGTCGACTATTCGGAGAACAAGCGGGTCTTGATCGACGAGCTTGGCAACCCGATCACCATCGACTGATCGGCCCAGGTCTTTGTCCTCCAGCACCCGGAATGTGCATCGTGCAAGTGCACGGTTTCAACCGGCCGCCTCACACAATTTTGAGACACAAAACCCTGCCAGACCGATGATCTCAAACGTCTGCGGTGCTCGCCAGGCCTTGCATTCGTGTCGGTCAACCCAAAATAACGGAATTATGACGATTGAGTTCAGTTCGTTCTTGACCCGTGTGACGGGTGCAGTACAACGCTATCTTATTAAATAATGTGTGCAGACAAACGATTTTCATAGAGGAGTAGTTGGTTATGGCAAATCAGGCGATTGATAAAGACGAGGGTGCCAACCCTGTAGATTCCTATGTTGGTGCAAGAATTAGATTGCGCCGCCGTATGCTTGGCCTGTCGCAGGAAAAACTAGGCAACGCTGTTGGGTTGTCTTTCCAGCAGGTGCAGAAATACGAAAAGGGTGCCAACCGTATCGGTGCCGGCAAGCTCTGGCGCTTTGCCGAATTCCTTGGCGTGCCCGTCGGCTTCTTTTTCGAAGGCGTTGACGAAAATGTCGACGGCATTCCAGCAGGAGTTGCCGAGTCAGCCAGCGATGTGTTCGACGCCCATATGGATCGCGAGACCAGCGAACTGGTCGAGGCGTATTACGCCATACGCGATGAGAAACTGCGTAATCGCTATGTAGGCTTGCTTCGCGCCATTGGCGAAACTGAATAGCAATTCACGTCATGAAATAATCCGTCGGCAGATAAACAACCGACGACATGTAGAATGCCGCTCTTACTGGGCGGCATTCGGCTTTTATTGCAGAAATCACCGACGATCGCGTCGATTTGTTTTGAATAAACTGGTACGTTGATGCGTGACGATGACGGCTTGACGTTGTCGCATGGTGGTATTGGGGTCGCGTAGATGAAATTCGGACGTTGGTGACAGGCTGGTGCTACGCCTAAGACCTATAGCCCGCCCGCAGATCAGTCGATTCCTGATCGGCTTCAGCGAGCGTCTGGCCGCCAATGGCAACTGCATCTTGCGTCGCGACGAATATGGGGTCGAGGCGGTCGACGGCCTGTCCGATTTCGCGCAGATCTATGCCCAGTGGCTCAGCCATGGCAACGCTGACCGTTTACCGTCTAGCGCCGATATGGAGTCAGCGCTGAGATCGAAGAGCGACGGGCTGCAAAAGCACTTGATCGATGTTCATAGCGGTGATCCAGACAGATACGCCTTCGTTCAGTTTGATCCCGAGACTCGGCTAGCGGGCGAAGATCTTAGCGGCAAATTGGTCAGAAACTATCCCGACTCAGTGATGGCGGAGGCGGTCCTTGTCGACTATTCAACCGCAGCGCTGTTGCGCCGGTGCAGTTTCATGGAGATTTCGTTGGGCACAGGCGGTGTTTCGCGCCGCTTTGCCCGCCTGATATTGCCGCTCGGCGGCCCTGACAGCCGCCGCTGTACCCATCTTATGACGGTCGTTAGATTGCAGGAATGCTCGACCGACCGGCAAGTGGCACCGTTTCACTTCCAGGATCGGCGCCGCACAAGAGCCGAAATTACCGCTGGTGAGCAAGCAAACGACGCGATTGTGGGGCTCGATCCCGACATCTTCGATAAGCTGGACGACACGGCACTGCTGGAACAGTTCCTCATCCAGATCTTCCCGCGCATCGATCCGCGGGCGACCGCTGCCCGGCTGATCACGACATTCGGCAATTTGGCCGAGGTGATCAATGCCGACCCGCAACGCTTGAAGGATATCGGTAACTTGTCTTACGGCAGCATCGCCCAGCTCAAGGCGGCTGGCGAGATGGCGACCCGGATCATCCGGCGCGATCTGGTGGACAAGCCGCTGCTGAAGACCTTGGACGAGCTGTTGATATATTGCCGCGCCAGAGTGGGCCATCGATCCGTCGAAGTCGTGCGCGCTTTGTTCGTTGACAACAGACTGCGCTTGATCCATGACGAGCAGATCAGCAGGGGTAGCAATGCGTTCGCGCCGGTAGAGTCCCGCGAGATCATCAAACGTGCCCTAAACCTGGACGCCAGCGGCATCGTCCTGGTACACAATCACCCTTCCGACGATCCAACTCCGTCGGCGGCCGACATCCAATTTTCTCGCGATCTGAAGTACGCTGCCAACAGCGTTGATCTGGAACTGCACGATCATCTGATCGTGACGCGAGACAGTTTCTCAAGCCTACGTCAACTCGGCTATCTCCGCCGCGCGCCGCGCGCGCAGTAAACGGGCGAAAACTCGGCTCCAGGTCTTCGAACAGGAGGTTGCCGATAACGTCCGGTTATCGGCACCTCCAGCAGCCAAGACAGGAGCCAAACCACCTCTAGCTGGCGGCAACGACATTGCCAATCTGGCCAATTTCGTCAGCAACTTCGACGCCATGCTGCTTTAGGGATTTGGAGAAATCCTGGTCCAGGACAAGATCCGGACTGGATTGCAGGAAAGCCAGATCCATGGCGAACTGGGCTAGCGCCTGCTGCCGACTTAACGGCGTAACGTACAAATCAAAGCGAGGCAGGCCAGGAACCAGATAGTCGCGTGCGAAATGGTCGATACTGGCATAGCCGTAGCTGTAGATGGGCAACCTGCTCTTGGCCAAGCCGGTTAGAGAGAAGCCGAAATAATGGTCGGGGTCCCACAGATCGCAGGAAACACAGCGCAACATGCGGCTAAGGCACCACGAATATGCGCGGCCTCGATAACTTGGGTCGACCCACATGGAGCCGTCCAGCACGATGCGTCCGCTCAATACGGGATCGTCCTCGTCCGATATCAGGTCCAACGGCTCGTTAAACCGCACAGTATCGCCGTACCAAAGGCTTCGGTCAGCCGCCATTGCGCGCAGGCTGTTCGTATTGATCAGCCGGGCCGCAATGAAGGCGATGGTGCTTCCATCGGGCTCACGAAAGCGAATCCAGAAACTGTTTGCTGGGGTCAGGGTGTGAAGGTCCGGGTCGAATTCCGGATTGCCGCTGCGCTTGCCCTCAACGGCGAAGGCGACAGTTTTGAAGTCGCCCATCCCTGGACGAACTTCAACTTGTGCTCCGGATCGCCTGACAAGATCGGCTATTTCATTGGCTAGACGCATGGCCGGCATCAATGTGGTCTCCTCTGTTTGGCGTTGTCATGCCTACTACCACGGGTAGCTTCCTGCTGAACATAATACACTGCACGGGGCTGGATGTTATTGAAACGAAAGTGTTTGGCGGGCCCCAGGTACCAATGGCATCCTTCCGATTGTTGCAAATCGGGGATATACAGTATTCGTGGCGGGAGCAAAGCGGTCAATCGATCGGCCCAATCTCGCTCGCCCTCAACTAAAGGGACTAAGGACGCTCGATGTCGGAAGCCGCATTCTTGGGGCTGGAATGGGTCCAACTAGCCGTGTTGGCGATCATGCCAATTCTGTTCATTTTGGCGATCTATCTGGGTGTAACGGCCGGGGACAAAGACTGACCAGCTGCCAGCGCCCGCAACCGCCACAACCAAAACCCTACGAATCAGCCGCTGGCCAGAGCCTAGTCTCAGAGCAGGGTTAGCTGACTTTCCTCTTCCTTCGGGTTCACGGGCTCAATCAGATCGGAATCATCCTGACGAACGTCGCCAACACGTCTTGATACGGGAACCGCCGTCATCGACGCCAACGGAAATGGCCGGATCACCTGCCCGGCGGTACGATTGGAGCCCAACCAGCCGGTGTGATCTTCCGTCCCGACCATGACCGGCATTCGATGACAGATCGGTCTAACGGTGTCATTTGCCTCGGTGGTGACGATGGCGCAGGTTTGGACAACCGTGCCATCGTGCCGCCGCCAAGGGCTGTAGATACCGCCAAAGGAAAACAGACCTCCGTCGACAAGACTGAAACGATAGGGCTGCTTGGCCGCGCCTGCCCCCTGCCAATCGAAAAAGCCATTGGCGGGAATCAGGCAGCGCCGATATGAAAAGGCCTCCCGAAATGCCGGCTTGGCGGCCACAGACTCGCCACGGGCATTGTGCAGGGGAGTCGCCGCCGGCCCATCAGCCCAAGGCGGGACCAGACCCCATCGCGCGGAGGTCAAGCGGACGGTGCCGTTCGGGTCCGATATCACGATCGGGATATCCTGGGTCGGCGCGATATTGTACCGCGCCGCAAGGTTCAGCCGCTGGTCGACCCCGAAGAGGGCCATAATCTCTGCTAATGGCGAGGTCAGGAAATAGCGTCCACACATTACGCAACGCTATCATGTGCTGGTTTTATGCGCGATGGCGTTGACCCAAGGCCGCCGGATGGCGATCTTAAGGGAACCCCTTAAGCGCGCGTTCCTCGCGGTCACCCGACATCGATAGGCGTAATCCATGGCTAAATTCGGCATCGGTCAAGCAGTTCCACGCACCGAAGACCCAAGACTGGTCACCGGTGGCGGTCGGTTTACGGACGACATCCAGCCAGACGGGCAGTTGCAGGCCGTTTTCGTGCGCTCACCCTTCGCAAATGCGCGGATTGAACGCATCGATCTTGGAGACGCTGCAAGCGCGCCCGACGTTGTTGGCGTGTTTACGGGCGATGATCTCAAGCAGGCGGGGATCAGCGGTATCAAGACGTACGCCAAGCTCACCAATCGGGATGGAAGCGCGATGGCCGAACCGCCGCGCGCCAACCTGGCAACCGAACAGGTTCGCCATGTCGGCGACCCGGTCGTACTGATCGTGGCCGAGTCTGTCGCCGCCGGCAAAGATGCCGCAGATCTCATCATGATCGACTATGACCCGATCGACGCAATCGTCGACCCTGCGGCCGCGGTCGAAGACGGAGCGCCGCAAATCTGGACCGAGGCACCGCGCAACGTGGCCTTCGACTGGGAATTGGGGCATGAGGGCGAGACGAACGCTCTCTTCGATCAGGCCGACAAGGTCGTCGCGCTGGACCTAGTCAACAATCGCGTGGTCGCGACACCGATGGAGCCTCGGGTTTGTCTGGCTGAATATGACCGGTCCAACGAACGGTTCACATTCACTGTGTCCAGCCAAGGCTCGCACAACATCCAGGGCAGGATCACTAAAGACGTACTGCATATCGAACCATCGTCGATGCGCGTGATCACGCCTGATGTGGGCGGCGGCTTTGGAATGAAGATATTCCTTTATCCCGAATATCCAGCCGTGCTGCATGCGTCCCGCGTGCTTGGCCGTCCCGTCAAATGGGCGTCGGAGCGCAGTGAGGCCTTTCTGAGCGACAATCATGGCCGGGATAACGTGACCCATGTCGAACTTGCCATGGATGCACAGGGCAAGTTCCTAGCCCTCAAGGTGGATACGATCGCCAATCTGGGCGCCTACCTGTCCAATTTCGGCCCCTTTGTCGCAACCAACGCCGGCAACCGGATGCTGGCCGGCCTTTATACCTTCCAGCGCATTCATACGCGGGTAAGGGGTGTGTTCACCAATACCCAGCCGGTCGATGCCTATCGCGGTGCAGGACGACCTGAGGCCGCCTTCATTGTCGAGCGGATCGTAGACAAGGCTGCGAGGGAGATTGGCCTTTCTTCGGCCGAGTTGCGGCGGCGCAACTACATCCCGCCGGAAGCCATGCCCTATACGACACCGACAGAACTGACCTACGATTCAGGTGAATTCGCGCGCAACATGGATGACGCGCTAGAGGTTGCCGATTGGCATGATTTCGAACATCGCCGCGCCGAATCGGCGGGTCGCGGTAAGTTGCGTGGGATCGGTCTTGCCACCTATGTCGAAGCCTGCGGTGGCGGCGGAACCGAATACGTCAATGTCCGGGTGAATGGTGACGGCACCGTCCTGTTGACGGTCGGCAGCCAAACCAACGGTCAAGGGCACGAAACCAGCTTTAAGCAGATCGTGTCGGAACACCTGGGCGTCGACTTTGAGGATATCACCATCGTTCAGGGCGACACCGATGCCGTTCCCTCCGGGTCGGGAGTTGGCGGCTCTCGGGCCATACCGGTCGGCGGCGCGAACCTCGCCGACGCTGCCCTTAAGGTCCAGGAAAGGGCGAAGGCCAGGGCGGCGGAGATGATGGAAGCAGCCGCCGCCGACATCGTCTTCGAAGAGTCGCGCTTCACCATCGTCGGCACCGATCGTTCAGTCACCCTGGCTGATATCGCAGCCGATCTTGGCGAGGAGATCGCATTCGATCAGGAAGGCGACTTTACGCCACCGGCCTCAACCTTTCCGAACGGTGCCCATATCTGCGAGTTGGAGGTCGATGAGGACACAGGAACGGTCGAGATCCTGCGCTACACGGTCGTCGACGATTTCGGCATGGTATTAAACCCACTTCTGGTCGCCGGTCAGGTTCATGGCGGGATCGTCCAGGGCCTTGGCCAGGCACTTTACGAGTACACGGTCTTCGATCAGGAATCGGGGCAGTTGCTGAGCGCTTCGTTGATGGACTACGCCCTGCCGCGTGCCGACAGCCTACCGTTTGTCGATTTCCGCTACAATGAAATCCCGTGTAAAACCAACCCGCTAGGCGTCAAGGGTGCAGGTGAGGCCGGGGCTATCGGCGCGCCGCCGGCAATCATCAACGCCCTGGTCGATGCTTTGCAAGTCTATGGCGTTGACCACATCGACATGCCGGCCACGCCGGCTGCCGTTTGGCAAGCGATGCAATCGGGCGCACAACGCCAGGCTGCTGAATAAGGCCCCCAGGACCGTCAGGCCCATTCGACCCATGGGTTTCAGACCAACCCTTACGCTGCTCGACAGCGTCGACAAGCTGGCGTGCGAGGCAGCCAAGGAGATTCAGCGCTATTACGGCGCCGTGAAGACGGATTGGAAATCGGACGGTAGCCCGGTGACCGAGGCGGACCAGGCGTCCGAAGCCATCATCTTGGCAGGGTTGGCAAAGCTAACCCCGGACATTCCCATCGTAGCCGAAGAGTCTGTCGCGGCCGGCAATGTCCCTGACATCAAGGACGGTTTGTTTTGGCTTGTCGATCCGCTAGATGGCACGCGAGAGTTCTTGCGCAACGATGGTCGGGGTGAATTCACGGTAAACATCGCGCTGCTAATCGACGGCCAGCCGATCCTGGGCACGATCGTCGCGCCTGCGCTCAACACTGCCTATGGCGGCCTGTGCGGCGAGGGTTCCTACTGTAGACGCGGCGACGGCCCGAACGCGGCCATCAAGGTTCGTCAAAGCGCAAGCTCAGGGTTGACTGTCGTTTCCAGCCGAAGCCATGGCAACGACGCGACCCTTGAGGCATTCTTGAAGCCGGTCAAGATACGCGACCAGCGGCGGATCGGCAGTTCGTTGAAGCTTTGCCTCTTGGCGGCGGGCGAGGCCGACCTTTATCCGAGACTTAGCCCGACCATGGAATGGGATATCGCCGCCGGACAGGCGATTCTGTCGGCCGCTGGAGGTCGCATTGAGACTTTGGACGGCCAGCCCTTGACCTACGCAAAGCGGGGCTTTCGCAATCCCCATTTTGTTGCCTATGGCCATTGTCCGTCGGTCAAACATGGGGCCGAGCCGACGCTCGGTTAATCCCTTCGTTGGCCCGACACAAGCCGGCAACGCGAATGTCCAACCCGCAGGAGAGCGCGAGCGATTTACTTTATCGCCTAGAGGACAGGCCGGACGTAGCGCGCAGCTTTCTGGCCGCCCTACAGCACGTTCTTGCCAGTATCGTGGGCATCGTTGTGGTGCCGCTCATTATCGCAAACGGACTTAGCCTCGGTGCGTCCGAGACGGCCTATCTGATCTCGATGGCCTTAGTGATTTCCGGCGTGGGCACTTTTGTCCAATCGCGCCGGATTGGCCCGATCGGCGCTGGACTGCTGACCCTACAGGGCACGAACTTCTCTTTCGTTGCCACCTTGATCGCCGGTGGTCTCTCCATGCGGGCGGCCGGCGCCGACACGAATGCCATAATGGCCGCGATCTTCGGCACCTGTTTGGCTGGCTGCCTCATTCCCATTTGTATCAGCCAGTTCATTCTGCCCTTGCGGCGAATCATCAACTCTGCCGTTACCGGTGTTGTCGTCACGACAATCGGTCTCAGCCTAATCGAGGTCGGGTTTACCAGCATGGCCGGCGGCAGCGGTGCATCGGATTTCGGAAGCCTCTTAAATCTAGCGATCGGCACATTCACAATCGCGGCTATCGTCGCTGCGTTTGCAACGCGCAGCCCATTCGTGCGGCTTACCGCCGTTTTGATCGGTGTTGCGGCAGGTACCGTATTAGCCTCGATTATGGAGGGTATCGACCTTAGCAGTCTGGCCAATCAGCCTGTCGTGACAGTGCCGGCAGTCTTGGAATTCGGCCTTGATTTTGAATTCGATCTCTTCGTTCCGATCGCCATCATCTATCTGGTCTCGGCGATGGAGTCTGCCGGCGACATTACAGCCAACTCAATAATCGCGGGCGAACCCACCAAGGGGCCGACTTATTTGAGACGCGTTCGCGGGGGCATCCTTGGTGACGGGTTCAATTCAGCGATTGCCTCGGTATTCGGCGTTTTTCCAAACACGACCTTTTCCCAGAACAACGGCGTCATTCAGCTGACGGGGATCGCGAGCCGACATGTCGCGCTGTTCATCGCGCCGATCTTGATGCTGATGGGACTAATCCCCGAGGTTGGCGCCTTGTTCGTGGCCATCCCCCAACCGGTGATCGGCGGCGCCATGGTGGTCTTGTTCGGCTCCATCGCGGTCGCTGGTATCAGGCTGTTGTCGTCAGCGCCATTTGACCGCAAACGGGTCTTGGTCTTGGCGGTTTCTCTCGGCCTCGGCATGGGCGCGGCCCTCGTCCCCGAGGCGTTTCAAGACTTGCCGGCCATCGCCCGATCTGTCACCGGGTCGCCCATCGCGCTGTCCGGCTTAGCGGCGATCGTCCTGAGCGTAGCGATCCCGGACCGAACGGATCGCGACCATTCACGACCTAATTGAGTCGAGAGATAACCTCGGCAGCTAATTCACCGATCTCCTCTGCGGCCAGTGATCGTCGGTTGGTTTCGGTGACCCCCCGCCCCTTCATTAGGGACGATGCCAGCGCAATTCTGTTGCCGACGCGAGTCTGGGCAAGGTCGGCGCCTAGTTCGTCCATCTGGTCGATGATTTCGTCGGAAAGCTTCGCGCGGGCAGGCACTCTGTTGAGGACGACCAGAACCGGTGTCTTCTCGGTATCGGCAAGGTCGATCGTCGGTCGCGTTGCCCATAGGTCCATCGGACTGGGCTGAACGGGCAAAAGGACCAGATCGGCCGCCCGCACCGCAATCCGGGCTTCCGTTTCGGCATGGGGCGGGCTGTCGACGATGACCAGATCGAAATCGCGCGCCAGCCTTTCGACCTCATTCGCCGCGCGCCACCCGGTTATCTGCCGATGCTCGATTACCGGCTCGGTCTCGCCCCGCGCCTCGCACCAAGCCGTCAAACTGCCTTGCGGGTCGATGTCCATAATGGCGACCGACCGGCCGGTCTGGGCGATCGCCACCGCCAGATGTGCGGCCAACGTTGTCTTTCCGGCGCCGCCCTTTTGCTGGGCCACGGTAAGAACGAAACCTGTCATAATAGAATCCTAACCGATATCCCTCCATACTGCAGCGCAGCACACAAAACGCAAGAATTTGTTGCGTTGCAACATTGTCATTCGCTCCAAATCTCTAAGGTTGGTCAATCGCACAACATCGCGCTATATCGCGGCCATGTCTGAGCCCCAAGCCTCGATGGAAACCGAACTCGTCGCCGCCGGCCGCGCCGGGATTGCGAAAGCGGCGCGATTACTCCGGGAGGGATCTCTGGTCGCGTTTCCGACTGAGACCGTCTACGGGTTAGGGGCGGACGCGACAAACGACAACGCTGTTGCCAAGATCTTTAGCGCCAAGCAACGGCCTCGTTTCAACCCGCTGATCGTCCATGTTGCGACTCTGACGGAAGCCGAGACGATTGCCCAATTCGACGATCGCGCCCATCGGCTGGCGCAGACATTTTGGCCGGGACCGCTGACTCTCGTGCTGCCGAGAACACCGAAGAGCGAGGTATCGCTATTGGTCAGTGCCGGTCTGGACAGCGTCGCCGTGCGGGTTCCCGGCCCTCCCCTAGCACGCTCCCTACTCGAAGAGACCGGCAGGCCGATCGCGGCGCCGAGCGCCAATCTTTCTGGACAAGTCAGTCCCACGACCGCGCAGCATGTGCTCGATAGTCTGGGCGGACGCATCAAGCTCATTCTTGCGGGCGGTCGCTGTTCCGTGGGGTTGGAAAGCACGGTCATCGATTTGACCGAATCCAACGCGCGCCTGCTGCGACCGGGCGCGATCACGGATACGGAAATCAGCGACCATATCGGCGACCTTGCGAGCGAAGCAGATGACGACCGGCCCAGATCGCCCGGGCAAATGGCCAGCCACTACGCACCGTCCGCTACCCTTCGCCTCAACGCCACAACCGTCGAACCAGAAGAAGCCTTCTTGGCCTTCGGTCCGGACCTGCGCAAAGGCGAAACTGTCTTGAACCTCAGCAAAGAAGGCGATTTGCACGAGGCAGCCGCAAATTTGTTTGCCATGCTGCGGAGTTTGGATCGCCCTAACATCGACCGTATCGCCGTGGCCCCTATTCCTAATACAGGCCTGGGATTGGCCATCAACGATCGACTATCGCGTGCCGCCGCCCCGCGACCTCTCGCCAGTGAAGCGCCTGGCTCCTAATGTGCTGGGCATGATCCGACTCATCGTCCAAGGACCTCCTTCATGACGTCGTACGTCGCACCCTTACAGGAAATGCGGTTTGCCCTGTCGGAATTTGCCGGGCTGGCCGACCTTGCCGCGTTGCCGGGCTTCGAAGACGCGACACCGGATCTGGTGGACGCCGTCTTGGAGGAAGCCGCCAAGCTGACCGGGAATGTCATCGCGCCTCTTAATGCGGTCGGCGACAGGTATCCGTCGGCGTTGGAAAACGGCGTCGTGCGCACGCCTGAAGGCTTCCGCGAGGCCTATGCCCAGTATCGGGATGGCGGCTGGAATTCGATCCCCTTCACGCCAAACCATGGCGGGCAAGGGCTGCCCTGGTCGGTCGCCATGGCCGTCATGGAGCAGATCAACGCCGCCAACATGTCGTTTGGCCTGTGCCCAACCTTGAATGTCGGCGCGGTGGAGGCGATCGAGGCACATTGCACCGAGGACCAAAAGGCGCTCTATCTGCCCAAGCTGATCTCCGGCGAGTGGACAGGAACGATGAACCTGACCGAGCCGCAAGCCGGATCGGATGTGGGCGCCATCCGTACAAAGGCCGAGCGCCAGGAGGATGGTAGTTATCGCATCACCGGCCAGAAGATTTACATCACTTACGGTGACCATGATCTGGCGGACAACATTATCCATCTGGTGCTCGCCAGACTGCCTGACGCGCCTAAGGGCACTAAGGGCATCAGCCTGTTTCTGGTGCCCAAGTTCATCCTTGACGAGAGCGGCGCGCCCGGCCAGCGAAACGATGTCCGCTGCGTCAGCCTGGAACACAAGCTCGGCATCCATGCCAGCCCAACAGCCGTAATGGCCTATGGCGACAATGAGGGGGCCGAAGGCTGGCTGGTCGGCGAGGAAAACCGCGGCATGGCCTGCATGTTCACCATGATGAACAACGCACGCCTGTCCGTCGGCCTTCAAGGCGTCGCTATTGGCGAGAGGGCCTATCAACAGGCCCGTGACTATGCGCTCTCCCGGGTGCAATCCGGCGCCGTGACCAAGCCTGGCGAAGGCCCGGTTGCGATCGTCAACCATCCCGACGTGCGGCGCATGCTGCTGTCGATGCGCAGCCAAGTCGAAGCTGGGCGTGCGCTCACCTATCTCGCCGTCGGCGCGCTTGATCGTTCAAAGCGCCACATCGATGAACAGGAACGGCAGCGGGCCAGCACCCTCGTCGATCTGCTCACGCCGATGGTCAAGGCCTGGTGTACCGATATGGGGGTGGAAGTTGCGTCGCTGGGAGTCCAGGTCCATGGCGGCATGGGCTTCATAGAGGAAACCGGCGCCGCCCAGCATTATCGGGATGCGCGCATCGCGCCGATTTATGAGGGCACCAACGGCATTCAGGCCAACGATCTGGTGTTTCGCAAAGTTCTGCGAGACGACGGCAAGGCGGCGACAAGCTTGATCGGCGAAATGCAAGAGACGGCGAGTCAGCTCATTGGCCTTAAAGATGCCGACCTTTCGCTCATTGGCCAACGACTGACAAACGCTCTAGCGGATCTGAACGAGGCGACGGATTGGCTGCTCGACAAAGGCGCGAACAATCCAGTTGCCGCCGCGTCAGCCGCATCGCCCTATTTGAAACTGTTCGCCATCGTCGCCGCCGGCTGGCTTATGGCGCGTGCGGCGGAGGCCACTGCAAACGATCCGAACAATCCGGACTTTGCTGCCGCTAAGCGCGTGACAGCACGGTTTTTTGCCGATCAGATACTCCCACAAACCGTTGCACTGACGCCCGCCATCCTCGGTGGCACGGAAACGGTGATGGCGCTTTCTGCTGAGCAGTTCTGATGCCTTACCTGCGAAAACTCCGGCGCTTGCTCAAGGCCAACGAAAGGACCAGCAGTTGGAACATCTAAACGCCAGCAGTCTCCTTCCTGACACCCTGCCATTCTCTGAGGGGGTGCGGATTGGCGACATGGTCTATCTGTCCGGCTGCATGGGAACCGTGCCGGGAACGGCAACCCTGGTCGATGGCGGGCTCGAGGCTGAAGCCAGACAAACCATGACCAACATCAAGACCGTCCTGGAGGCTAACGGCCTTGCGATGCGAAACATCGTGAAGTGCACGGTCATGCTGGCAGACATGGCCGATTGGCCCGCGTTCAACGAGATCTACGTCTCGTTCTTCGACCGCCCCTACCCGGCACGAAGTGCCTTCGGCGCAAACGGATTGGCGCTTGGCGGCCGGGTCGAGGTCGAGTGCATCGCTGCCATCACATAGCGCCCCGCCAAGCATGGCGCTGGCCGGATTGGCACACCCTTGTTAGGTTGGCTGATCAAGAATTCTTTTCGGGAGCCGCCGAGCCGATGCGGGCGATCTTTATCCAGGTAAAATGCGAGCTGGGCCGAACCTATGAGGTCGCGGCCGAGGCGGTCGACAATGTCGAGCAGGTTTCCGAGGTCTACTCCACCTCAGGCCATTGGGACTTGCTGATCAAATGCTATCTGCCGGCCGAAATGGATGTCGGTCGCTTTGTCGGCGAGCATATTCAAACGCTGCCCCATATCCGCGACACCCACACCATCATCACATTCAACGCCTTCACGTGAAGGCCAGGTCGCTATGAACATGGTATTCGGTCAATACGACCAGGAAGCCCTGGACGCGCAGTACAATCTGCGCGCCCGGGTCCCGACCCATCAAACCTTTTTCGACGCCTGGGCAGCCGATAGCCAGGCCGCGGCCGAGCAAACCTCCTGTACGCGCGATATTCGCTATGGCGCCGGCGACAAGCAGCTCTTGGACTTGTTCGTGCCGGAGGGCACGGGGCGCTTCCCCATTGTCCTATTCATCCACGGCGGGTACTGGCAGGCTCTCTCAAAGGATGACTACCTTTTTCCAGCGCCCAGCTTTGTGAACAGCGGAATCGCCTTCGCCTCGGTTGGTTACGATCTTTGCCCCGATGTCAGCCTCGATGCACTTGTCGAAGAGGTGCGCGGCGCCATCGACTGGACATATCATCACGCCCGCGACTTCCATCTGGATCGCCGGCGCATCTATGTAGCGGGTCACTCGGCCGGCGGGCATTTGACCGCCATGATGATGTCGACGAATTGGACACAACGAGGCATGCCGTTGGATGTGGTGAAGGGCGGGTGCTCAATTAGCGGAATCTACGATCTTGAGCCTCTTCGCCTGTCTTACCAAAACGAGTTGCTGCGTCTGACGCCCGAGGCTGTGGCACGACTGAGCCCGGCCAACCATGTGCCGTCGACCTCCGGCCCGCTGATTGCGGCCGTGGGCGGAGAGGAAACGGATGAATTCATTCGCCAGCAGGCGGACTACGCAGCGGCGTGGAGAGGGCGGGGATTGCCGATGGTCGAGGTCGACTGCCCGGACCAAAACCATTTTGAGATCGTCAACCTTCTAAAAGACTCTGAGAGCGCACTGATGCGAGCCGTGCGTGGCATGGTCGGCATCTCACAACCCGGCTGACTCACGCCAATCCCTCTCTTGACGAAACGGAAGGCGGAACCCATTTCCGCTGCACTGCAACATGACGGGGTTGCGCAAAACACGCTGGCATGCTTGTTTCGGCGCCCTTATCAAATTGCCGCCACATAATTTTCCGATTGTTGTCCCCATGAAGCGACTTTCCGCCGCTGTTCTTGCTGCAATTCTGTTGCCGATCGCTGCCCTGCAGACCGTGTCGGCGACGCCTGTTACCTCGCCCGACGACCAGGGATGCGCCAACCATATCCGGTTCGCTGAATTGGAGTATGGCATTCCCGAAGGTCTGTTGATGGCCATCGGCGTGACAGAAAGCCGCTTGAACCCACTGGCCCTGAACCATGGTGGTCGCACCTTGCGGCCGGCCAGTTTCGACGAAGCTGCAAACTTGCTGGTCAACAGCGCGGGCGAGCCCTATCAGAACATGGCGATCGGGTGCATGCAGATCTTCGCCAGGTTCCACTTGGACGAGGTCGACGGCGATCCGCAGCAATTTCTCGACCCAGCCACCAATGTGGACTACGCCGCCCGTCTGCTGCTGTACCTTTATCGCTATACCGGAAACTGGCGCGACGCGGTCGGCCGCTATCACACTAGCCCGACCAGCCCGAACTATGTGCGGTACATCTGTGTGATCGACCGGCAGATGGCAGCGCTGGACGCGGAGCCTGTTCTAGGCTGCGCCGGCTGACGCTTTTGCTGCCGCCGATGCCAATGGGTCGTCGATCAACTAACCAGGAATCCGTGGCCTGCCAGCTTGGTGATTGTGTCACTCACTGGCTTGCCAAGAATCTGCTGTAGCTTTGCTGGGTCCTTCACCACCTGGCCGTTCTGTTGAACGTTGATCTTGGATGAGGTGGCGAGAATGACCAGGTCATCCACCACCTTCTCCGTGTCTCGCTTGCCGTCCAGCAGCGACATGATGTTTCGGCCCAAATCATCCAGTTTGACTGTCTCATGGCGCAGATTAATCAGTGGCCCGCCAGAGCCAGCGTACAACCTTGCCAGATCGCGCACCTTCGGTTTGTCACCCGGCGCACGATTGACGCCTAACGCGCGGGGCCGGATCTCCGCAACACCCAATGAGAAAAGCTGAACGAAGTCAGACGAGATGACGTTGGCAACCTCCTCTTCGCTGAGCTTTCGGTCACCGGTGCGCGGGTTCGCGGTTTCGCGCACTTTGGCCGCCAGTTCCTGAACGGAGATCGCGTCCGGCCAGACCTCGCGGACGATCGGAATGGCAGCCTTCAGGACCGACTTGGTGGTGTTGAATTGCCGGCCGTTGGGCAAATTGTATGATGCCGACCCTGCAACCGCTGGCGACGGATCGGAACCCTCAGCCGGCACGGCGGCGCAGGCCACAAACAGGTCGTTGATCGGCCGTGCGCCGACATCGCGCTTCAGCGGCAGGCTGTTGTGGACCATCAAGGTCTGACGGAAATGGCCGTTCCGAACGAAATCCATATATTGTTCCATCCGGATGATATTGTTGGCCGCCACCTTTTGCAGGGTTTCGGCGACCTTCTCCGGAAAGTTTCGGGCCATCATCGTGTGGAAATTGGCCTCGCCCAGGAACTGCAGGCCAACCTGCTTTAGCCGGTCGTTGAACTGGTGGAAATAAACCGGCTGGTTATGGTCTTCCAGATGCTCGTGAAAGACATAGGAGTCGTTCACGCGCTTCAGCATTTTCAACTCGTCCTGCAGAAGCTTGGAATAGGCGCTGTCCTGCGTCGCCACCGCACCTTGCAGGAAGTCAATCAACGCCCGGGCCTGCCCAACGCGCTTGCCGGGGTCGGCGATATTGCCGGAATGGTAGACCATCATGTCGCGCAGCATGCCGCGCATGTGCCAACCGGGATAAATGTTGTAGCTGACATATGCCACGCCCTGCGGCGTCAGATGGCGCTTGCAGATGTCCAGGATCTTCTTCTGCACCGGC
>JBCCER010000084.1:0-17867 GCA_039030175.1 Pseudomonadota bacterium | reverse complement strand
TGTATCTCGGGCGCTTTTCGAGGTTAGTCCGGATCGCGTAGACCGTATCGCCGATAAAGGTCGGCTTGATGAAGCGCAGCTTGTCATAGCCGTAAGAAAAGGAATGGATGTTGTTGGTCGCGACCAAACCTAGGCCGACCGAGAAGACCATGGCGCCGGCGACTAGGCGCTTGCCGAACACGCCTTCCTTCTCCGCAAAGGTCTGGTCGGCGACGTAAGGGTGCATGTCGAGAACGAGCGCGTTGAACTGCATGCACTCACCTTCGGACAGGGTTCGGCGCAGCGAGCGGATCTTGTGGCCGACCTCGAAATCCTCATACAGCCAGTCTTCGGCGTTCCATGTCGGGATGCCGGCGTGGTCGTCGGGCATGCCGAGGGGACGGTGTGCCCCGACGCCTATTGTTGGATTGTACGCAGCCTCAGACATGACGAATCCCCCGGTCGATGGATTGGCTTGACTTTTATCTATGAAATCAACAATCATCAGTGAAAGTCAAGCAGCATTCGGTGCGGAGAGGAATACGGCGGCCATGCATGTCAACGAACAGTATTTCGAGGACTACCAAGTCGGCGCTGTGCGCGAGTCCCATGGGCGCACGATCGGCGAGGCGGACTTCATCATTCATGCGGGCCATACGGGGGATTTCTTTCCCCATCACATGGACGCCGAATGGTGCAAAACCCAGCCTTTCGGTCAGCGAATCGCCCATGGCACCATGACCTTCGCCATCGGCATCGCCCTGACGGCAACGGAGATCAATCCGCTGGCCTTTACCTACGGCTACGAGCGCTTGCGGTTTCCAAGGCCCGTCCATATCGGCGACACGATCCGCACGCGAGTGACGCTGGCGTCGAAGGACGACGATCCCAAGCGCCCGGACTACGGCAGGGTCATCGAACGCTGTGAGGTCTTGAATCAGCGAGACGAAGTGGTGCTGGCGTGCGACCATGTCTTGCTGGCCAAACGCCGGGAGAGTTGAAAAAAAATAGAACTATGAGGGGAGGCCGAGATGCCGACGCTGCGCATCGCCGTTCGAAAATTCGATCCGTTCCGTACCGCAATCGAGAAACAGTTCGCCGATTTTGTCGCCAAGACCGGCGTCGATGCCTCGGTCGAGCCGGTCGAGATGGACTTGAACCCGCTGCATGAGAGCCTGTTCGCCAATGGCGGCCTGACCGATGGAAGCTGGGACATCGCCTTCCTGCCGACCGACTGGCTGCCCGAAGCGGTCGAGGGTGGCTTGATCCGAGACCTGGCGCCCTACCATGCCAGCCGACCGGCGCCCGACTATCCGGGGGGCTGGTCCAAATCCCTCACCCAGATGCAGCAGTTCGGCGACGGGCTGTTTGGCCTGCCCTATCATGACGGTCCGCAATGTCTGATCTACCGGCGCGACCTGTTCGAAGACCCTGCCGAGCAGGCCGCCTTTCGCGAAAAGCATGGCCGCGACCTGACGACGCCAACAACTTGGTCTGAGTTTCTAGACTGCGCCCGGTTTTTCCACCGGCCGGACCAGGATTTGGCCGGAACCGTTTTGGCCGCCTTCCCGGACGGCCATAACGGCGTTTACGACTATTGCATCCAGCTATGGACGCGCGGCGGCGAGCCCTTTGACGCTGACGGCAAGCTGGCCATCGGCGGGCCGGCGGCCATTGAGGCCCTTTCCTTCTATCGAACGTTGGCGCGCGACAACACGGCCTGCGATGCGGGCGCGCAGGAGATCGACAGCGTCAAATCCGGCCTGCTGTTTTGCGATGGCAAGATCGCCATGATGGCCAACTGGTTCGGCTTTGCGGCCCTGGGCGAGACCATGGAGAATGGGCCGGTTGTCGGCAAGGTCGACATCGCTCCGCTGCCGGCGGGTGACGGGCCGGACGGCCGCTCAGTCTCGCTCAACGTCTATTGGCTACTGGCCCTACCGAAGGGCACCAAGAACGCGGATCTGTCCTGGGACTTCATGCGTCACGTCGCCAGCGCTGAGATGGACAAGGTCACGACCCATGAGGGTGCCATCGGCTGCCGGCGCAGCACCTGGGCGGACGCGGACGTCAACAAGACCGTGCCCTTCTATCACAAGCTGGACGGGCTGCACGCCCATGCCCGCGAGCTGCCGCGCACTACCTTCGTGCCCAAGCAGGCGGAGATCCTAGACCATATGATTAAGGACGCGATTGAGACCGACCGGCCGTCCGGCGATCTTATCGCTGACGCCATGCGCCGCGCCGAGGAGGAAGGCGTCTGATGGCGCACGACCTTCGCCAAGCCTGGCCGATGCCGTCGGCACCGCGCCCGATCGTAGTGATCGGCGCCGGCGGGATCGTGCACGACGCCCATTTGCCGGCCTACGACAAGCACGGGTTCGATGTAGCCGGGATCTACGATGTCGATGTCGAGCGCGCCCGCCAGCGCGCCAAGGACTGGAACATCGATGTGGTGCATGAGAGCTTGGTCAGCGCGGCCGAGGCCAGGGGCGTGGTTTTCGACCTGGCAACGCCGCCGGCCGCCCATCTTCAGGTGTTAGAGTCACTGCCCGACGGATCCACCGTGTTGCTGCAAAAGCCGATGGGCAGCGACCTGGAAGAAGCGACGGCGATCCGCGATCTGTGCCATACGAAGAACTTGACGGCCGCGGTCAACTTCCAGCTGCGCTTTTCGCCCATGGGGCTGGTGGTGCGCGATTTAATCGATCGCGGCTGGCTGGGCGATGTGGTCGATCTGGAGGTGCATCTCAACCTGCTAACGCCCTGGCACCTCTTCCCGTTCTTGAAGGATATGGACCGGGTCGAGATTGCGGTGCATTCGATCCATTATCTGGACTTCATCCGCTCGATCATGGGCGAGCCGTCCGGCATCTATGCCAAAACGCTCGGCCACCCGGCGGCGGACGGCATGGCCCAGACACGGACATCGGCCATCCTCGACTATGGCGACCAGCATCGCTGCTGCCTGTCGATCAACCACAACTACACGCGCGGTCCGGAATTCGAAGACGCCTCCATCCGCGTCGAGGGCACGCGCGGCTGTGCAGTGATGACCCTGGGTCTGCTGCTGAACTATCCGGAGGGCAAGCCCGATCAGCTGCGCTTCATCTCTGACGAGGTGCCCGGCGGCTGGCAATCGGTCGACCTCGAAGGCGGCTGGTTTCCCGATGCCTTTCGCGGCACCATGGCCAACCTCCAGCGCTTTGCCTCGGGCGAGGACGACCGCCTGATCACCAGCGTCGAGGATGCCTGGTCGACCATGGCACTGGTCGAGGCTGCCTATCGATCCAGCGACGGAGGAGCAACGCCCATTCCCACCTAGGCCTCGGATTTAACGCTTCGTCAACGGCCCCCTGCATTCTTTACGAGGGCAGTTGCGGCGCGCCGACGCAACGCGCGCGTTGACTGCCGATCGACAAAGGGGGAAACACATGACATTTGCCAATAAGACAACCGCATGGCTCACAACATTGGCGGTGGCCGGCACGCTATGGTTCGGTGGGCAAGCCATAGCCCAAGAGGCGAAGATCCAGGACGCGCTGACATGGCTTGACCGCATCGGCGTCTTGAACGGCAGCGAGCCTTGGACGATCGAAGAGCTGGAGTCTGCCACGAACATTCGGTTCACCAACGACGCCAAGCGCCTGATCGTCGATGAGGATCTGATCTATCTGACGGCGCTGCCCGAGCTGCGCAATCTCGACCTGGGGGGCTCGGTGACCGATGGACTGACAGATGCCGGTATGGCCTATATCGCGGCGATCCCCAATTTGCAGCGTTTGACGGTGGCGGTGACCAATGTCGGCGACGCCGGGGTCGCCGAACTTGCTGGGCACCCCAATCTGTTTTTCGTCGACCTGTCGGGAACGCCCATCACCGACGCGGCGATCGAGACCTTGGTAAATCTACCTTCCTTAGGCGAGGCCCAACTCAGCAACACGGCGATCACCGATGCCGGCCTTGCAACCTTGGCCCAGGCCGAAAGTTTGGAGGGGCTTTGGCTGCAGGACGTACCGGGCATTACCGATGCCGGGCTGCAGCATGTCGGCGAGATGACCAATCTTCGGTCGTTGATCCTTGATTTTTCCCCGGTCAATCAGGGTGTCCAGCATTTGGCAGCCTTGCCCAACCTGGAGAATCTGCAACTGATGTCGACACCTGTCGATGACAGCAGCGCTGCCCATCTGGCCAATCTCGACAGCGTGACACATCTGGGCCTCTGGCAAACCGCGATCACCGACGCCTCGATGCCGGTGATCGCCAGCATGCCCAACTTGACCAGTCTACGACTGGACCGGACCGCGATCACCGATGCGGGGCTGGCGGCGCTGGCTGAGGCGTCCGGCCTGACGCGCCTCTATCTCAGCACGAACGAGGGGATCGATGGCAGCGGGCTGGCCGCCCTTACAGACCTGCCCTTGAACACGATCGATCTCAGCCGGATTGAGGCGATCGACGACGAGGACATCTTGGTGCTGGGCGAGATCGAGACCCTCCGCTCGGTATCGCTGCGCAACACCGGCGTGACCGAAGACGGTGTCGCACGGCTGGCCGAGATGCTGCCGGACGCACGCATAAGTCATTAGACTCATTGCCTGCCATGGACGAACAAGGGTGAGGTCCGGTTGCCGCCGGGCGCCCCATTGGGGCCGTGCCGCTACAGACGCAGCCCCGTACCATGGTAAGAGCGAAGAATGACCCCAGGCCACTGTGTCCGTGCCCTAGCAACCGCCTGTCTTGCGACGGTCCTGGCCTCCTCTCCCGACGCATCGGCGCAGGAGATCGCCGAAATTTGCGATATGGAAGGCGAGCCATGCCAGACGCCGAACGGGACTTATCGCATCGAAATACCCGACCGCAGCGATAACAGCGGGCCGGTTCCGGCTGTCATCTTCTTCCATGGCGCCGGCGGCTCGGGCAGCGGGACGCTCAGCAACCGGGGCATGACCCAAACCTTCCTCGATCGAGGATATGCCGTGATCGCGCCGGACGGTATGGCAAGGCCGGGACGGGGCGCCGGTTGGTCGTTCCACCCTGACTTTCCGCCACGCCGCGACGAGCGCGCGTTCGCCGACGAGGTGATGGACGACGCGGCGGAGCGGTTCAATCTCGACCGCGACGCGATGCTGATGAGCGGCTTTTCGATTGGTGGCTCGCTGACCTGGTATCTGGCCTGCCAGGACCCAGACCTCGCCCGCGCCTACGCTCCGGTAGCCGGCGCCTTTTGGCGGCCTCATCCGGAGGCCGAGGATTGCGCCGGCCCGGTCCGCCTGTTCCACACCCATGGCTGGCGCGACACGACGGTGCCACTCGAGGGTCGTCCCTTACGCAACGGCGAGATTCTCCAAGGCGACGTTTTCGCCGGCCTCGAAATCCTGCGCGAGGTCAATGGCTGCGATCAACTGCGCGCCGACGAGTTCAGCTCAAGCGAGGATTTCTGGGTGCGCTGGTGGACTCGCTGCGACGACGGCACCGACCTGCGCTTTGCGCTGACACCATCGGCCCATGGCATCCCGCAGGGGTGGAGCGAATTAGCGATTGACTGGTTCGAAGGGTTGGAACCCTAACGCGACACGCTACGACGGTTAGATAGACCGCGTCGGCTTTTGTGGTCCATGATGCCTGGCCGCCATGGTTGCACCGAGGATCATTTGCCCTTGTCATGATGCGGGCTCTGGCGTCAACACCGCTATGGAGAGATTGAAATGCCGCAGTTCCGGCACCTTGTCGACAATGTCGACGACGCCGTCGCGTTTTACCGAGACCGGCTCGGTTTCGAATTGCTGCAGCAGTTCGGGCCTGCGATGGCCAGACTATGTCGCGACGATCTGGAATTGTGGGTCGCGGGTCCGATGGCATCCGCCTCGCAGCCGATGCCGGACGGCACCAAACCCGGCCCCGGTGGCTGGAACCGAATTGTCATCATGGTCAACGGGATCGAAGCTGAGGTCGACAGGCTTCGCGACAACGGCGTCACGTTTCGGAGCGACCTCGTTGCCGGCCCAGGGGGCAAACAGATCCTGTGCGTCGATTCGTCGGGAAACCATGTTGAGTTTTTCGAACCCGCTGACCGTTGACGCCGAAGCGGCCCAAACTCTCCGGGCAGGCTACTGTCCCGAGATACGCACTATTTGACCTGGTCGTCCGAGGAAACCGGTTCCGCCAGGATGTCGGATTATGCAACTTCCCAACGCTGGGGGACCGCTTCGCCGATCTGGACGGGGCGGTGTCAGAGAGGGGCTCGGAAGCCATTGAGGCTACCCTCACCACCAAGTTCATGTCGCAAGCGAGGCACTGACCTGGCCATCGGGCAGCCCTCGCCCGCGCCAGGAGACCATGGTCAGTTGCCGAACAGGAGACCCCGCAACGTTCCGTCGGCGGACAAGCCGATCAGCATGGGAAACTTGCCACCGGCCAGGACCAAGTAAAGCGTTGGGCCGATTAGCGCCAAATTCTTCAGTCCCGACGAGAAATGCCCCACGAATCCAAGCGTTCCCAGCGCCTCGATATCGTCTTTCGATGGCCCATCGCCGGCTTCTCGATCGAGAATCTTCTGCTTCAGTTCGGAGGCCGCGTCGCGGCTGCGGAAGTGGATGATCGACGCCGGAATGAGAAAGATCACGAGCGCCAGGGCACCGAGCCGAGGGAAGATGCCGAACAGGATCGAGACGCCCCCCGCCCCCATCATCACCATTCCGGCGGTGGCAAAGAGGTCCGTATGCCACTTGAACACCAGGCCGGTTTCCTTCTCGGTGGATTTGAAGCCCCGCACATCGAACCAAAAACCGGTCAGGAACAGCCAGGCAACCGAAAGGCGGATCAGGAGCGAGCCGAGTTCTTCCAAGGTCATTGCGTCCCCCTTTTTCGTGATCGATACGACACTTCTACCAGATCACGATCGGCGAAGGCATGTGGGTCAGCGTCGGCCGACACCCGGCCACGCACAAGTCGTGAGTTCCAATGTGGTGTCGGCACCTTTTGGACTGTGGTGTCACGATGGCGCCGGGAGCGGCGCTGCGATGCCAAGATGTGATCTTTTGAGACTTCATCGGATCGAACCGCGGGCACCATCTCCGCCGGTTGAGCCTTGGTTTTACTACTGTTTGGCGCTGTCGACCGCCCAGGAACCGATGACGGTTCCGGCCGCGCCGTCGGCCGGGGCACCGAGATATTGAGCCCAATCGGGCGGCATGGAGTTGGTCAGCAAAAGGTCGCCGCTCAGCGTCCAGCCATCGTCCGGCTTTTCCTCCAAGACACCGAACAGCGTCAGGCTCGGCGCCTCGCGCTTGTTGCGGAATTCGCCATCGGCAAAGACGCGGATCGTTGTTTCGACCTGGTTCTGCGCGTTGACGTCGACGCGGGCGACGGAGCCCTGCTCGTCTGTGCGGGTGCCCCGTCGAATGGCGTCGTAGCCGTCGAAATTCCCATGCGGCACGACGACGACATGCCCTACATTGCCGGCGGCACCCAAAAGGGCATCGCGGTGGGCAAGTGCCTGACACCTATTCCAAGTTAGAGCTTGGCCAGCTCGAAATGCATTCCGTCCTTGTTTCCCGAGTAGTGACCGCCCCAAAAGAAGCCCAGCCGATTGGCGATTTCGACGAGTTCGCGAACGCACCCGCGCGATCCGTACAAGGCGGGCGTCTTTTTCCACCAATTCTCCCGGGTGTTTATGTCTATCGCCGCACCCCAGCTATGATTTGACAGGTTCTTTTTGGTAAAGCTTGTGCGCCCCTTTTTGAGGCGCGCGCTAAAGCACCCCACGTAATAGATCACCCGGTCCATCAGTTCGGCCTCTTGCCATGCGGCAAACAATTCCAGGAATTTGGGAGCGGCGAGGCGATGGCACCGTATCTCCCCCTCAGGCATGATGCGCGGGGAGTTGGTTCGCATGTCGATCATTCCGTGCATCTGGGGAATGGGCTGGGTGATGATGTTGTCGCCAACCCAGCCATCCTCGATGATAATCCGCCCGGGATTGTCGGGGTCCGCAGCGCTTCGGAAATTAAACTCGCCAAACAAGCCGATGGCGGTCTTCCAATCCGGCGATGAAAGGTCGCCCGGCATAGAAGGGTAAGCTTCGTTTTCAGGATGGAGCCCAGGGGTAAATCGGGTGTTCGAATACCCTTGGTCCAATGCGGCAGAAATCGCGGGAGCGTCGAAAACGCCAGTCTGCGCTAGTCCATTGTTGGATTGGAACGCCCTGACGCCACCGGCGGTATCCGGCCCAAAGTCGCCGTCGGCGCCAAATTCTAGATGTACGCCGACATCGATGAGAAATGTTTGCAGCCGCAGCACATCGGTTCCCTGATGACCCTTACTTAGTGTGTAGTATCCGTCAAACATCTCGCCCACCTCATACGTAAATATACCTATAGATAACAATATATTCTACTTTAAATTATCTTGTTTGTCAAACAGTGGAGATACCGAGTATCGGCAGGCGCTCTGTCTAATAAAGAGTCGCCAGATGCCAATTGCGCATACGAGCAGTTGGCTTGTCGGAATCGAGACGGCCAAGGCCGATCAACATCAACCGGGCGGCGAGGTGCAGGGCCGCACGGTTGGCGCGTCTGTCGAAGTGCGTGCCAGGGTCCATTTGCAGCTTTGAACCGTCAGGCCGGGAATGTTGGGCACTTGATCGGACACCCAAATGCTGTCGGATGTGAACGAAAACGGGGCCGGTGAGGTCGCGGTCGGGAAGATGCGGGCCAGTTCCAGCGAGGGGAAGGTTCCACCGCAGGCGGCGAAGTAGCCGCTGAGCAAGCTGCCGTCGGACGACAACGCGATCTCGCCGGAATAAAGACTGTATTCGTTGCCCAACTCTTGTTCGTCCGTATAGCCAAGATCGATCTGGATCGAGGTGCCGTTTTGCACGATGCCCGCCCGCATGGGCCGCGACCAGGTTGTCGGAATGCCGGCCGTCGTGCTGTCGCAGACATACACACCCTGATAGTCGCCGGTCATCGAAAAGTCTTGCGCCGTGGCAATCGCGGAGACAGCGGCCACGATCGCTAACGAGGCCCCGGTTGCCACACCACCCCATTTCTTCCGCTTGCGCATCGCGTTCCGTCGAATTGCCATACCGACCTCTCCTTCTCCCGAAGTCGAAACTCTATCGGCAATCGCGTGCCGAAGGCCATCCCAATCGAGCGCCTGCGTTCTGGCTCGCCCATCGACAGAAGGGCTAATATTTGTCCGGGTGCATATCGCATGGAGGCATCGGATGGAATTGATCGACTTCGATCTCGTTGGTTTGCGGGACCTGGTCGCACGCGGCGAGGTCAGCCCAGAGGAGATCGCCCGCGCCTATATCGACCGCATCGAACAGGTCGAACCAACGATCAACGGCTTTGCCCAGTTCAAGCCAGATCGCGCCCTGGACCAGGCCAAGTCCGCCTCGAACGACGCGACGGCAGGGGCGCTGGCCGGCCTGCCCTACGCGGTGAAGGACTGTTTGGAGGTCGAGGGCTGGATCACGACGTTCGGCACTCAAGGCTATTCCGACCATGTCTCGACCTACAGCGCCACGGTCGCCAAACGGCTCGAAGAGGCCGGCGGTATCTTGCTCGGCATCACCAACGCGCCGGAACTGGGCGCCTCAATCGAGACCGACAATCTACTCTACGGCCGCACCAACAACCCCATCGACCTCTCCCGCACGCCAGGCGGCAGCACCGGTGGCGGTGCGGCGCTGGTGAAAGCCAAGGCCTTGCCCTTTGTCGTCGGCAGCGATTTCGGCGGCGGCAGCCGGAATACAGCCCATTGCTGCGGCCTCTTCGCCCATCGCCCATCGCTGGGCCTCGTGTCGACCGCCGGCTATCTGTTCGGCTGCGTCGGCATGAAGGGCCAGATGTGCCGGCTTGCCCCCCTCGCCCGCAGCGTTCGCGATTTGGAACTGGTCTTTTCAGTGATCGGCGGCAGCGACCCGGACGACCCCAAGACCGACGGCGTTGTCGCCCGCACCCCAACCGATGAGCGCGACAGGCTCCGTATCGCTGTGGTGGCCAACACAGAAGTCGCCCCGTGCGAATTCGAGATCGAAGCCGCGATCACCGCCTTCGGGAATGCTCTGAGCGCCGGCCACGAAGTCGAAACGCCGGACCTTGGCAAGGTCATCGCCGTCGGCAGCGAGCTCGCGCACAGCCTGTTTGTCGCCGATGCCGGCCGGCTCATGCGCGAGGCCTTGGAAACCGTTGCCCACACAGAGACCCTTTCGCCGAATCTACAATTCTGGCTCAACAGCATGACCAGATTGTCCGAGCAACGCGCCGGCGATTTTGAGGTGCTAATGGCTCGTTGGGAGGGCTACCGCCTGGCGATCAACCGCCTGTTCGAGACCTACGATTTCCTTATCTGGCCGGCCGGCCCAACGATTGCCCCCAAGCACGGCGAGACCCTGGACGAACAGTTCTTCTGGCACAGCATCGCCTACACCACACCGGTCTCGTTGACGGCGTCTCCGGTGTTGGTCGTGCCCATCGGCATCGGCCGCAACGATATGCCGATCACGGTGCAGATCATCGCCCGTTCCTGGGCCGACGAACAACTCCTCGCCTTCGGTCGGTCGCTGCAGGAGGGTGATGGCCCGGTACGCAACCTGATCGAACTGGCGCTAGCGGTTCCGGTTCAAGTTTAAAGATGGAACAAGATCCGAAAATGGCGACAACTCGGCTGGATGGTATCGACCGACAATGAGCCTTTGGCGCCCACCTCAAAGCATACGGGTTATCTCAATAGGCCTGCATTGGCGTAAGGGACGCCTTCTAGCGTGCGAGGTCACGGACGACAGCGGCGCCGTGAAAGGTGTTCGACCGCTCGGCGGCGCGGTAGAGTTCGGCGAGACCTGGCAAACCGCTTTGAAACGGGAGTTCCAGGAGGAATTGGGTATCGGGGTCTCGGTGGGCGGCCCGCCTATCGTCATGGAGAACATCTTCGTCCATGAGGGGGTGACCGGCCACGAGATTGTCTTCGCCGCTGAGGTCTTGTTTCCCGAGGGCGCGTTTCGGGACCAGACTTTAATCCGGTTCATTGAGGACAGCAATGCGTCCAGCGTCGCGCGCTGGTTCGATCTCGACGAACTCGATGCAACCGGTGTTGAACTCTATCCAACGGGGTTGAGAGACCGCCTAACGGCTTAGTGTCTGCTGTTGAAGTCGCGCCCCTAACCCCGGAAGAACTCCACAAAGGCCCTCAGCACCTCATTCCGCCGGTTTTCGCGCGGGAAATATAGGAATAGGGCTGGGTAAGCATAGGCATAGTCGCCCAACAACGGAGCGATCGCGCCTTCATCGACCAAGCTCTCTGTAAACCGGCAGACGAGATGGGACAGGCCGTGGCCGCGCGCCGTCCGGTCGACAATCACAGATTGCGAATTGGTTATCAGATCGCCTTTCACATCGACCGTGAAGGGGCCATCGGCGCCGGCAAAGTCCCAGGCGGCAGTCAGGCGCGAGCCGATGAAGCGGTAGCGGAGGCAATTGTGGTGTAGCAGGTCTTGCGGAGTCTCAGGCTTGCCGCGAGCATCTAGGTATGAGGGCGCACCGAAGACTTGGGCGACGCTCGGGCCCGACACGGGGACGGCGATCATGTCTTCTTGCACCCGGTCGCCGAAGCGGATGCCGGCATGCAGGCCCTCGGCCACGACATCGGCCAAGCTGTCCGACAAGGAGAGTTCCAGGTCGATGTCGGGATAGGCGGCGCGGAATTCTTCCAGCCGCTCGGCCAGCACGACCTGGTAGGCGATGTAGGGCATGTTGAGCCTCAGAACGCCCTTGCGCACCGAGCCCGCCTTTTGGGATTGGGCGATCGCCGTCTCGATCTGATCCATCGCTGGGCCCGCCGTTCGCAACAGGGCGCGGCCGGAATCGGTCAAGCTGACCGACCGCGTCGTGCGTGCGAAAAGCGATACGCCCAGCCGGTCTTCCAGACCTCTCAGCCGGTGGCTGACCGTCGACGGGCGCAGGCCCAGCGAACCTGCAGCCGCACGGATGGAGCCATGGCGGGCGATGGCGAGAAAGATCTCCAAACCGGCGAACGGCAGCTTGCTCATTGTTCGATTTTCTACAGCAGTCTATTGGGATAATAGCGGCTACACGCATGAGCGGTCGAGAGCCATCTTCGCTTCAGTTCGATCCAAACGACCAAGACGGGAGCAAACGATGACCGACCAATCCGCCATTCGTTCCACCGATGTCGCGTTCGATAGCGCCGGCGCGACCCTGATGGGAACCCTGCACATCCCCGATGGCCCGGATGGGCAAACCTATCCCGGCGTCATCGTCACCGGCGCCTGGACCACCGTGAAAGAGCAGATGCCCGCGACCTACGCCCAAGAACTGGCCAAGCGCGGCTATGCCGCCCTTGTGTTCGACTTCCGCGGTTGGGGCGCGTCAGAGGGCGAGCCGCGCTATTTGGAAGACCCAGTCGCAAAGACCGAGGACATTCAAGCCGCCGCCCGCTTCATGGCCTCCAACGAGGCGCACGCCCTTGGCGTCGCAGATGAGAAACTGTCGGGTGTCGGCGTCTGCGCGTCGTCTGGCTACATGGCCGACGCCGTCGCCAGCGATGCGCGCTTTGGCAAGCTGGCCATGATCGCGGCCTGGGTGCACGACCCGGCATTAGCCGAGCAGATTTATGGCGGGCCGGAAAGTACCGCTGGCTTGATCGAGGCGGGCAAAAAGGCGGCCGCCGCCGACGAACCGCAGATCATTACGGCAGCGAGCACGACCGACTCCGCGTCCTTGATGTATCAGGTGCCCTACTACACCGAAGAAGATCGCGGCCTGATTCCGGCCTACGACAACAAGTTCAACGTCGCCTCGTGGGAACCGTGGTTGACCTATGACGCGCTGTCGATCGCGGAACGGCTGGATAAGCCGACCCTGATCGTCTGCTCCGACGCTGCCGCCTTGCCCCAAGGGGCGCACGCCTTCGCCGACCGGATGAAGAGCCGGCCGGAAGAGCTGTGGCTCGAGAACGTCACCCAGTTCGATTTCTACGACCGCCCGGAAACCGTCGAGACCTCCGCGAACGCCGTTGCCGCGTTCCTTGCAAAGTAATGAAGGAGTAGACCCCATGAATGACTACGGCTTGATCATCAACACCGTTTCGAAATTCTTCGCCGATGTCGATCGTTGCGACTGGCCTTCCGTCTGCGCCGCGATGACAGACCGCTTCCAGGCCGACTATTCCTCTTGGACCGGCGAGCCGGCGGCGGAAGTGACACCGGAGCAACTCACCGGCGGTTGGGCGCAAGTCCTGCCGCATATGGACCAGGTCCATCACATGATCGGCAATCCGATCGTCACGATCGACGGCGAAAAAGCCACTGTCGATTGCCACGGAATGGCGACGCACTTCATCGCCGAGATGCCGGGCGGCGACCTGCAATTCATCGTCGGCACCTATCGGTTGACGCTGGTGCGCCAGGGCGAGGCTTGGAAGCTCTCCGGCATGACGTTCAACTTCAAATACGCCAGCGGAAATAGCGAGTTGATCGCGGAGACCCAACGCCGCGCCGCCGCGTAAGCTGAACTTTCTTGCCCCTTAACAAGCGCATCCAGCCCGCATAGCACCCCTGCCAGCCGCGGGCTGGTGCGCTTTTGTTCAACCCGATACGCTGATGCCTGTCCGGCCATGCGCGAAACCGAGCGTGGAGGCCGTTCAACCGACTTGGCGGAGCGTTCATTGGGCTATCTGCGGTTCATCGCGGACAATTGGCGGCTGCTCCTGTTCGGCATGCTGCTGACCGGGTTTTCCAGCTTTGGCCAGACCTTTTTCATCGCTCTGTTCGGCGCCGAGATCCGCGGCGCATTCGGTTTAAGTCACGGCGGATTTGGTTCGATCTATGCCGGGGCGACCCTCGCTTCGGCCGCGACGATCGTCTGGCTCGGTGCCCTGATCGACCGGACGGATCTGCGGCTGTTCGCTGGCTGTGTTACCGCGGCTATGAGCGCAGCCTGCCTGATCATGGCGGCGACCCCTTCAGTCATCGTATTGGCCTTTGCCCTGTTTGCCCTGCGGCTGACCGGTCAGGGTCTTTCCTTCCACACGGCGATGACAGCCATGGCCCGTCACTTTCAGGCCGAACGCGGCAGAGCCATCGGCGTCGCGACGATGGGTTTTCCGATCGCCGAGGCAGGTTTGCCCATCTTGGCCGTGACGGGCATTGCCCTGTTAGGCTGGCGAACGACTTGGTTGGTATCGGGCATCCTGGTCGCGGTCATCCTGGTACCGGCCGTCGTCTTGCTGCTGAACTCCCACAACCGGCGACAAGGATCGACCGCGCGACGAAACGAAGATGATAGCGATAGTGCGCACGCGCCGCGATCTTGGTCACGGCGCGAAGTGGTCGGTGACTATCGCTTCTATATCATCCTATCGCTCGCCCTAGCGCCGTCCTTCATCGTCACCGGCTTCTTCTTTCACCTGACCCATATGGCAACGGAAAAGGGCTGGAGCCTGGCGCTGGCCGCCACCAGCTTTACCGCCTTTGCGATCTGCAGCTTCGTCTCGCTGCTGGCCATGGGCAGGCTGGTCGACCGGGTCGGCGCGCGACGGTTGATGCCGATATATTTGATCCCGACCATCGCGGCCCTGCTGCTGATCGCCGTGGCCGACCACCCTGCCATCGCGTTCGGCTTCATGATCTGCTTAGGGGTCGGTGTCGGCGTGACAAACATCGTTCTGAACGCGCTGTGGGCCGAGCTTTATGGCGTCGGCAATATCGGCGCGATCCGGGCCATGGTCTTCGCTCTGATAGTCTTCGCAAGCGCCCTATCGCCTCCAGTCATGGGCTGGCTGATCGATTACGGCGTCACGGTGGAGGCCATCGCGCTGGGCTGCCTGACCTATTGCGTCGCCGCGACGGCATTCGCCGCCACCATGGGCCGCCGCATAGCCATCGCCGACCCGGCCTGATCGCAGCGCAGGGATCGCAGCGGCACCACCTCTGCCCATCCCGCTCGCCCCACCTGACCCACCCGACAAGATCCAACATTGACAACATCCGGAAGACGTCCTATATAAGTTAGTTATACTAACTAACTTATATAGTCATGCTTCATGACGCTCGCGAAATCTCTTGATCACCTCTACCGGCACTTTGCGCAAGTGTGGGCCGACGGCTCTGCGAGACCCGGGCTGTTGAGCTACAGCGAATACGAATATCTGCGTGCGATCGAGCGTTTGGACGGCGCCCAAGTCGCGATGAACGATGCAGATGCAAAACACGCCAGCCAGGGCGGCCATCACTTGCAAGATCTGGTCGAAGTACTGGGCGTGCAAAAGGCCTCCGCCAGCGTCGCAATCGCGAAGCTGGAGCAGCGAGGTCTCGTCAAGCGCTTTCCCTGCCAACGGGACGCAAGAGCCCAGCATGTGGTTCTAACCGACAAGGCGAAAGACCATTTGCGCCAAGAGGAAACGGTCTACACGGACGCCGCCACCAGAATCAAAAACCTGCTCAAGCCAAACGAGCTGAAAGCGCTCAAGGGAACGCTGGCGAAGATCCAAGACAGGCTCTAGCCACCACGACCGAAAGGAACGAAGCCGCCCTGCTCAGCCGACTGAGCACCCATGTCGTTAGTTATACAAACGAACTTAAGCCAAGTGACGCAATCAGATTAACTCATTCCTACCCTCGTCCCGGGCTCCCGCCGGCAAAGGGAAAGCCTACCCAGCGCAAACATGCCGCGCCCAGGAGAGAGGCGCGACGATCTGCGAGGGTCCGGTCAAACCATCACCGCCAGGAAGCTCGAAGCCATCTCGCAATGTCAGCTAGCCAGACAATGGACCTGATGAACACCAACAGAAAGTTGCCAAGGCGCCAGCGCTGTCATTTCGATCCTGCCAAAACGCTGAGCACCCCGTCCAAACACCCTATGGAGCAAATTCATGACGGGCCCAATCGTTAAACCACAGGTGGTCCAAGGCTGCTGCGGCCGATTCGTTAGTTTTACGAACTAATTGGCCATCTCGATGCAGTTGCGCCCGTGTCTCTAAAACGACGACGCCGCGTCCATAGGCCGTTCTGACCGGGCCTTTGGAGAAACGCACGCAGGCCGACGAACATCAAAGGTCGGCGTAGCCAACACCAGAAGATCGAAACCACCAAGAATCAAAGCGACAGGACGAAAAGAAAGTTAGTTATACAAACTAATTGGAGAAGAAACGGTGCATCCCAACGAACCCAATCGGCCCGATCAACCTCTTCCTCACGATCACCCCCATCATCCCGATTGCCATCATCAAGCCCACCATCGTCCCCCGAGCCCACCGCCCGCACCTGGAGAGCCATGGAGCGACGCGCTCGTCGACTGGTATCTGGCCAATTATGCCGAACATCCGACCAACCAGATTGCCGTCGACGAGGCGGTTCTGAGCGGGTTTGAAACCGTTCTCGACGTCGGCTGCGGCGGCGGTGCGGCCGTGCGCGCGGCGGCATCGTTGCTGACGACCGGAAAGGTGCTTGGCATCGACCCGTCGCCGGCGATGGTCCGGATTGCCGAGGAGACTGCCGACTCCCATCCCGCGGCCGGACGCATGGCCTTCGCACTGGGGTCGGCCGAGACGTTGCAGGTCGCCGACGCCTCCGTCGACGTCGCAATGGCAATCAATTCGCTGCATCATTGGGTCGATATCCCGAAAGGCCTTGGTCATATCGCCCGCGTGTTGCGGCCGTCGGGTCGCTTTGTCGTGGTCGAGGAAGTGTTCGAACAGCGTGAAATGGGGTTAACGCCAGAGACAATCCGATCAGCCCTTGTCGATGCGGGATTCACCGTCGACGGACCGGCGGAAAAGTCCTTCGAAAGCGGGCGCGCGCTGATCTTTATTGCCCGGTTGGAGGGCACGAAATGAACCTGACCAATGCGCTGATCGGCCTCGCGCTCTATCTCTTGATCTGGGAGAAGCTGCCGACCTGGGGTACCTGGTTCAACGCCCTCTTGAGCCGGCTGCCGAATCCGCTTCAGACGCTCTACGAGCAATGGCGCTGCCCTTATTGCGTTGGGTTTTGGATGGCGTTGGTGTTGCACGCGCTGACTGGCCTTTGGACCTTGCCGGCTCTGGCCACGATGCCCGATTTTCTTGGCCCGGCTGCCCTGCCGATCGGTTGGTTTTGCGATGCGCTGGTGACCGGGACCTTCATGCTGGTCGGGAAGCTTGCGCTCGACGCGATCGCCGGCCCCGCCATCAATGGGCACAAAATCAAGGACGAGATGATGAAGAGCTTGAAAGAGGGTGGCAGCGGCGCGGCAAAATCCTAGACGCCGCTATGTCGAACCGCTGCCGCGCGCTATCCGCCGCAGCAGCACGGCGGCGATTATGATGGCGCCGGTTAGGACATCTTGCAGGAAGTTCGGCACGCCCAGAATGGTGAGGCCGTTAGCGATTACCGCGATGATCGCCGCGCCTACCAGCGTGCCGGGCACATTCGGTTCGCCTTCTTTGAACGCGGTCATGCCCAGGAAAACGGCGGCATAGGCCTGCAGGAGGAAGCCACCACCACCCGTCGGGTGTGCACTGCCGAGCCGTGCGGTCAGCAGCAGGCCGACCAACCCCGCAAAGGCAGCACAGAGGGCAAAGGCAATCACGCTGTCGCGCCGCACCGGAACGCCGGCCAGCAAGGCCGCCTCTCGATTGCCGCCGATGGCGTAGAGCCGGCGGCCATATTCGACGCGGTCGAGCACAAGCCAGACAAGGGCGCCAGCGGCGATCATCCACCAGGTCAGGGTCGGTAGCCCCAGCAGGTTGCCGCGCGCCAGATCGCGAAAGCCGGCGGGAATGCCGCCGAACAGGGTTGCGCCATCGCTGGCCCAAAAGGTGAGACCGCCCAGGATCGTGCCCATGGCCAAGGTGGCGATAAAGCTGGGCACCCGGAACCAGGC
>JBCCER010000083.1:0-17930 GCA_039030175.1 Pseudomonadota bacterium | reverse complement strand
TGCGTCTCAGCGATCTCCGGCGCCCAGGCAATCGCGGTCCCGTGTCCGCCGATCAACGATGCAGACCCGGCCAGCACCCCGACGGCAGTAGGCTGGCCGAAGAGCAAGGCCGCCCCGATACCCACTACGTCCTGCACAACGATGAATCCAAGCGTCAATCCAAGCAGGATCAAGAGAGGTTTGCCGCCTGCAATTAAATCGGAGATGCGCGAATTGATGCCGATTGCGGTAAAGAAATAAATCAGCAGCCGATCTCTTGTTTCCATCTCAAAGGAGATTTCAAGACCTGTCGCGAGATAGAGGGCCAGGACGAGAAGACTGGCCAGCAGTCCACCGGTCACCGGTTCGGGGATGTTGAAGTCCCTTAGTGGGGAGAACTTCCGGTTCAACTCCATACCGATCAGAAACACGACGATCCCGATGGTATAGGCGAGGAAGCTGGGCACCAGGACACGACCTGATTCGAAGATTAGGTCAGCTGGCATCCCCTACCGCCCTTCTGCCCAGAGTGATCTAGGCTTGGATCTAGCCTTCGCGGTACTCCCGCGCCAACGCGGCATAGTGATCCGCCGACCATTTGAAGCGGGCGCGCTCCTCGGCTGACAGTGCACGCATCGGCCGCGCCGGCGATCCTGCCCACAACTCGCCCGATTTCACGCGCTTGCCTGGCGTCACCAGGGCACCGGCAGCGACCATGGCCCCGCTCTCGACGACCGCGCCATCCATCACGCAGGCGCGCATACCGACAAAACTGTCATCTTCGAGCGTACAGTCATGCAGCAGGGCCATATGACCGACCGTGATACCGGATCCGATATGCGCACCCTGGCCGTCATAGTTGCAATGGATCACCGTGCCGTCCTGGATGTTAGTGCGGTCACCAATGCGAATGACGTTCACGTCGCCCCGCAGCACGCACCCAAACCAGATTCCCGAGTCTGCCCCGATGACAACATCGCCGATAACGCTGGCGGTCTCGGCCACAAAGGCGGTTGGATCAATTGTCGGCAGGATGCTGCGATAAGGAAGGCCGCGCCGAATTGGTTCAGCCAACTGAGAACCCAGCCGATGGCGGGCAGCGGAAATAGGTCCAACTTGCCTCGCGATCCGGCTTTCCGTTCGGTCCAAGAATGAAGTAGTCGATCACGTCTGGCCTAATGATTTCAATCTCGCCTTCTTCGGTGTCGTTGACCACGCCCTGTTCACTGTCCAACAGGTACTGGCAGAACACCCGACTGCCATTGACCTCGCAAAATCCGGCGAAGTGGACGGTCAGCAAACCCCCTTCGTCCATGCTGTAACCAACCAAGCTGCCATCTGGAGCAATACTGTCCCAATCGGTCATACACGAGCTTTGCAGCTCATTCGGCGTTACCGAACGCGTGCCGAGGTCGAAGAACGTCCAGCGACCGGTGAGTGGGCTCTCCTGTGCCGAAACAGGCAAAGAGACGACAGCGGTCGCAGCCAATGTGCCGACCGCTAGAAGGAATTTGCGCAAGTGCATAAGCCTGACCTTTCGAAGGGCAACAGATGACCAAGTCTGCCGTATGCCCCCGGTAGGTACAAGCGCAACCGCCCCTGCCGGTCTGGTTAACGACTTGCTAATCTTCGGACACGCTGGAGGAGGAAGCCATGACTGTCTACCACGACGAACTCTTCGAGGTCGCCGCCCGCGACGATCCTGAGCGGCTGTTACCGCTGATCCCGGCGATCGACCGCATCTCGGAGATACGCAATCGCGACGGCACCACCCTGCTCTTGCACTGCCTCTATTGCGGCGCCCGCAGAAACATCGAACAGCTCGTCGCGCAATTTCCCGACCTCTCGCTACACGAGGCCGCCGCTCTAGGTCAGCAGGACCAGATCGAAGTGCTGGCTGACCGCGATCCGCTTTGCATCAACTTGCTTTCGGGCGACGGGTGGACCGCGCTGCATCTGGCGGCCTTTTTCGGCCATGAGGCAGCCGTCAGAACACTCCTCGCACAGGACGCCGATCCGCATCTGCTCAGCCGATCTTTCGAGGTCAACATTCCGCTACAGGCGGCCTGCGCCGCCGGAGCATTGGCCGCCGCATCGCTGCTGGTGGACGCCACTACAGCCATTGACGAGACAGGCCCAGGCGGGACTACCGCGCTAATGAGTGCGGCTCATGCCGGGATGGAGGAGATTGTCGATGCCCTGCTGGAAAAAGGGGCCGACCCGTCCCGCAAGAACAAGGAAGGCAAGACCGCGAGCGACTATGCCGTAGAGGCTAGACATAAGGCGATCGCCCTACGGCTTGCCTCAAAGTCTTAAGCGTTGTCCCAAAAAAGGCTCGGGGCGCCCAATTGGACGCCCCAACACCAAAACGCACACCAAGAAGATCGAGCCTAACGCTTCGAGAACTGGAAGCTGCGGCGGGCCTTGGCTTTACCGTACTTCTTACGCTCCACAGTCCGGCTATCTCTTGTCATGAAGCCACCCTTCTTAAGGATGCCTCGCAACTCCGGCTCGTAGTTCACGAGGGCACGGCTGATGCCGTGGCGTACGGCGCCGGCTTGGCCCGAGAGCCCACCGCCGGTTACGGAGCAAACCACATCAAACTGGTTTAGTCGCTCCGTCACCAGAAACGGTTGCTGCAACAGCATGCGCAGCACCGGCCGGGCAAAGTAGATCTCTTGATCTCTGCCATTAACCGTCACGCGACCCGTGCCTGGCTTAATCCATACACGGGCTACCGCGTCCTTGCGCCGTCCCGTGGCATAGGAACGGCCTTGTGCATCTCGCTTCGGTTCCGGGACCTCAACCGGCTCGGGCGCCGCGCCCGTGCCTTCGGCCAAATCCTTCAAATCGGTCAGTGTTTGGGCTTCAGCCATGACCTACCTCTTGTTCTTCGGGTTCATCGCCGCGACGTCCAGCACTTCCGGCTGCTGGGCCTCGTGGGGATGTTCAGCCCCGGCATAGACGCGGAGCTTGCGCATAACTTCCCGGCCAAGCGGCCCTCTCGGGATCATGCGCTCTACGGCCTTTTCAACCACCCGCTCCGGGTGCTTGCCGGCCAGGATCTCGCCCTTTGACCGGCCTTTGATGCCGCCCGGATAACCAGTGTGCCAATAGAAGATGTCCTGATCGGCCTTGCGGCCAGTCAGACGTACCTTGTCGGCATTGATGACGATGACATTGTCGCCGGTATCGATATTCGGTGTGTAGATGGTCTTGTGCTTGCCGCGCAGGCGGTTGGCGACGATGGTGGCCAACCGGCCTAGCACCACGCCTTCGGCATCGACCACCAGCCACTTCCGCTCTACGTCGGAAGGTTTGGCTGAATATGTCTTCATGGCCTCGACTTCTTGCTTGCAGTTTCGGTCTTTGTCTCTGCCGTCCCAGCAAGGCCGGCCGATCAAAATGGATCACCCGCCGCAAGGCGACGCGATGAAGCAGCGGGTATGTAAAGACGGCGGGCCCTGACGTCAAGCACATTAGCGCCAAAAAACGTATAAATTTTAATGCGCTACGAATGCGGTATCATATTACCTCATTGGATCTTTAGGAGGAATTGAGTAGGTCCCGGTCACGTGGGCAATCGGGTCGTCGGTACCAATCGAATAGAGATGGACCTCCCCATAGGCCAGCCTCTTGCCAAGCTTCAGGAGCTTGGCTTCGGCGGCAACGTCTGTAAGGGCGGGCTTGCGCAAGAAGTTGATGGTCATGCTAGTCGTGACTGCCAGTTCAACCCGGCCAATCCGACTTAAGACAGCGCCGTAGAGCGCCAGGTCAGCCAAGGCGAAGAGCGTTGGGCCGGCGACCGTACCACCGGGCCGACCATGTCGGTGGTCGATCGGCATCACCAGCCGGATCGACCCCGGCTGCCAGTCCTCGGCTTTCAACCGTGCGCCTTGAGTTTGCGGCAACCCCTCTTCGACAAGCGCTATGAATTCGTCCGGATTTATCCCCATTTCACAGTTGTTCCTTGTTCTTTAAGAGATCTATGCAGAGATTTTTGTTGAATTCCGGACAAGCTTCGGATGTGTTACGCGCCCATATGTCTGGCAGCTAGACTGTATCAGAAATACGCCAACGCCTTGCTAGCCCAATCCACACCGCGCACCAGCTGCTGGAGCGTCGGGCGAACAAGCAACTGCGCAAGAAGAGGTCGCCATGTCACAAGCCCAGGCCACGGCCGTATCGACCACGCCGGACGAACTTGTCTTACGATCCGGTCAGGATGGGGTGACCACCCTCACCCTGAACCGGCCCGCCGCGCGCAATGCCCTTTCGTTCGAGCTTATGTCGGCCCTCGACGAAGCGCTGGTGAATGCTGGTGCCGATCCGTCGACTAAGGTCGTGATCCTTGCCGCCGAGGGACCGGCCTTTTGCGCTGGCCATGATCTGAAACAGATACGCAGCCAGCCGCGCGAAGACGTCTACGCCCAGCTTTTCGACCTGTGTTCAACGGTGATGAAACGCATCGTCCGGCTGCCCAAGCCAGTCATCGCGCAGGTCCACGCCACGGCTACGGCCGCAGGCTGCCAGTTGGTGGCCAGCTGCGACCTAGCGGTCGCTTCCGACACGGCCAGATTCGCCACGCCCGGCGTCAATATCGGTCTGTTCTGCTCAACACCAATGGTTGCACTCAGTCGGAACGTCGCGCCCAAGCATGCGATGGAAATGCTGCTTACGGGCGACATGATCACGGCTGCCGACGCGCATCGGATTGGCCTGGTAAATCGCGTAGTGCCGGGCGATCAGCTTGCCGACTCGACCATGGCCCTCGCCCAACAGATCGCCTCCAAATCTCCGCTTAGCGTCGCCATCGGCAAGGAGGCCTTTTATCGGCAGGCCGAGATGGATCTCGATGAAGCGTACAGCTACGCCAGCGCGGTCATGACCCGCAACATGATGGCGGACGATGCGGCGGAAGGGATTGACGCTTTCTTAACCAAACGCCGGCCAACCTGGCGCGGCACCTAACATTAGGCACTGATGAACCACGACAGCTACACGGACCACTATGTCAAATCCATTCTGGATCAAACCAAGACCATCGCCATGGTCGGAGCGAGTTCCAAATGGAACCGACCCAGCTACTTTGCGATGAAGTACCTGCAAGGCAAGGGCTTCCGGGTGCTGCCAGTCAACCCGGTTGCGGCGGGGCAGCACATTCTTGGCGAGACATGCGTCGCCGAGCTGGCAGACCTCAAAGAACCCGTCGATATGGTCGACATCTTTCGCAATTCGGAGGCGGCCGGCCCCATCGTCGATCAAGCCTTGTCCATGCCGACCCGACCGAAAGTCATATGGATGCAACTCGGCGTGCGAAATGAGGAAGCCGCCGCGACTGCTGAAAACGAAGGACTCCAGGTCGTGATGAACCGTTGCCCGAAGATCGAATTTGCCCGGCTCAACGGGGAGCTGGGCTGGCAAGGCCTTAACTCCCGTGTGATCAGTTCAAAAAGAAGGAAACTCTGAACCATGACCGACCAGCCGAAAGGGCCTAGTTTCAATACGCTTGCAATCCACGCGGGCGCCGCGCCGGACCCCGCGACGGGTGCCCGGCAAACACCGATCTATCAAACCACGTCGTTCGTATTTGACGATGTCGACGACGCCGCCTCGCTGTTCAATCTGCAAAAAGTCGGCTTCATCTATTCGCGCCTGACAAACCCGACCGTGTCGGTGCTTGAGGAGCGCATGGCCGCGCTCGAAGGCGGCGTCGGCGCGACCGCGACGTCGTCGGGCCATGCCGCTCAGCTGCTGGCCCTGTTCCCTTTCATGGAGCCGGGCGCCGAAATCATTGCCGCCAACAAGCTCTATGGTGGTTCAATCAACCAGCTCGGTAACAGCTTTCCGCGGGCGTTTGGTTGGCACACCAAGTTTATTGACGCCGACGATCCGGAGAACTTCCGCAAGGCGGCGACCGAAAACACACGAGCTATTTTCATCGAGAGCCTCGCCAATCCCGGTGGCGTCGTTTCCGACATCGAAGCCATTGCTGCCGTTGCTCACGACATCGGCGTACCGCTGATCGTCGATAACACGATGGCGACCCCCTATCTCTGCCAGCCTCTCAGCCATGGCGCTGACATCATCGTGCATTCGACAACTAAGTTCTTGTCAGGTAACGGCACATCGATCGGTGGTGTTGTGGTCGATGGCGGTAAGTTCGACTGGAGCCAGTCTGAAAGGTTCAAGGGGCTGACGACCGAGGACCCTGGCTATCACGGCCTGAAGTTTCAGGAGACGTTTGGCGAGTTGGGCTACACCATTCACGGCCACGCCGTGGGCCTGCGCGACCTCGGCGTCAATCAGCAGCCGATGAATGCGTTCCTGACCTTGCTCGGCATCGAAACCCTCGGCCTTCGCATGGAGCGCCACTGCGCCAACGCGGCGGCCGTAGCCGACTACCTCAGCAACCATCCCGGCGTCGATTGGGTTGCCTATGCTGGTCTTCAGGACTCGCCGTACAAGAAACTGGCGGACAAGTACATTCCGAACGGTGCCGGCGCCGTGTTCACGTTCGGTCTGAAGGGCGGCTATGACGCCGGCGTGAAGCTGGTCGAAAGTGTCGAGTTGTTTAGCCACTTGGCCAACATCGGCGATGCCAGGTCGCTGATCATCCACCCAGCATCGACCACTCACCGTCAGCTATCCGACGAGGCGCGCGAGATCGCGGGTGCCGGTCCGGACGTGGTGCGTCTGTCCGTTGGCCTGGAGTCGATCGACGACATCATTGCCGATCTGGACCAAGGGCTGGCCAAGACGGTGCAGGCACAGGCGGCCGAATAGGAGAGATATCTCAATCTCACGCCAAGGGCCGCGATGAAAGTCGCGGCCCTTTTTTTGTGTGATGCTACTCGGCAGGTGCAACCGCGGTCGGTGGAGAATTGCCAGCTGGTTGACGGTCGATAGTCTGAGACTGCGATTTGCGATCGTTTGGCAGGAAGATTGCCGCGAGCAGCGCCAGTGCCCCGAGACCGGTCAAGATCCACAACAGCAGCGTAAACCCGCTTGGCTGTATTGATGACCACCCGACCAACTGGACAGCAACGGGCGCAATTCCGAAGGCCAGGATGAACTTTGCGCCGTAGGCGAGCCCACGCCTGTGCGCGGGTGTGTAGCGGGCCAGCATGAGATTTTCGGCGGGAATGATGAAGCTGGCGACCGATGCGGCCGCGATGGCAGCAACCAGCAGCGGGGCACTGAACACCTGTCCCATGACCGCGAGCATCGGCACCTGGATCAGCAGACCGACCAGATAGATCGCCTTGATCGAATACCGGTCAACCAGCATCCCGCCAACGATCTGCGCGGCTGCCCCACCCAGATAAACCAGCGTGACCAGCGCACCGACACCGAAGATCGAGGTACCGACCAACGCCGACATGCGCTGTTCGAACATCTCCGGCATGGCGGTCAGGAGGCTGTGAAAGATGGTGGCGCCCGCAGCCATCGTGATCGTCAAGAAGATGAAGGCGCGGTACATGTCCCCGCGGCTTTCTTTGCGCGGGTTGACTTCCAGACCATCGCCATCGGCAACACGACCGGTCTGCCGGAAATAGAACAGTGCCACCGCCAAACCGAGGCAAATCACTCCGGGCGCAAGAAAGGCCGCCCGCCAGCCGGCTATGGCGATCAATCCACCTGCGATCAGCGCAGCAGAAGCAATGCCAACACCGCCGAATACGCCAAGAAAGCCAAGCGCGCGGCCCGGGTTGGGGACCGTGCGCACCAGCCAGGACAACCCAACCGGATGATAGATCGAGGCGCCAAGGCCCAATACGGCAAGCCCAATCCAGAGCGCCGTGGTCCCGTCGGCAAGCCCCGCTGCGACCCCGCCAGCGCCAGTGATGGCAAAGAAGACAACCATCATGCCGCTCTCGCTCCAGCGGTCCCCTAGCCAGCCGGCGATGGGCGCCCCCAAGCCAACCAGTAGCGCGCCGACGGTCCAAAGCCGGATCAGCGTGTCATAGTCCAAATGCCACGATCCCTGCAGGGCAATCACGATCGTGAAGTAGATCGCCGTCATCACATGCATCGCCGCATGACCGATACAACTGAACGACAGTGCCAACCGGGCCGAGGACAAGGCCATCCCGAGTTCTCTCGCGTTTCGAAATGATAGGCCGCAAATGCTAAGCGGAATCATGCAATACGCCAGGATTTCGTCTACATGCCTCCCATGCGACGCCTCGCGACTTAAAGTTATGACTAAGGTAAAGTTATGACTCTAATTGTTTGGCATTATTCGAATTTTGCCCTAATCTTGCGATGAAATCTGAAGCAGCCATCGCCCTGATGGAGTCGACCGGTTATGAGCAATGTTAGCGCCCTGCCCCTCAGCCCCGAAGCCGTCGCGCGCGTCGAACGTGTGCACAAGCTTCGTCCCGGACCGACGCCCGCCCAATTGAGCTGGCTTAGCCGAGGGCTCGATCAGCCGGGCGGAAAATTGCCCTTGTTCGACTGGCAGGGCCAAAAGATCGAAGCCAAGCTGGTGCTCGATTGCATCAAGGCGGGCTGGGCCGAACGCTGGTTTCATAACCCCTTGAAACCGGACTGGCAGGTCTGCCGGTTGACCGCCAAGGGCCGCGCCATTGTGAGTGAGGCGGGCTAGAGCCTCTGTTCAATAGCACCAATCCAGGCGCCCGGCCCCTACCAGAAACGAGGGATCCATGACGCTGAACGCGATGCAACGCGAATTGTGCGAAAATCACGAGTTTGACTTCTCCGACCTTAGTGCGGTGCTGTTGAACTGCACGCTGAAGCCATCGGGCTCGGTCTCCAATACCGAAGGTCTTCTGCAGGTCCCCAAGGCAATCATGGAGGCCAATGGCGTCAACGTCGAAATGCTGCGGCCGGTCGACTACGACATCCCGCCCGGTGTTTACCCCGACATGACCGAGCACGGCTTCGCGCGGGACGACTGGCCGGCGATCCAGGAGAAAGTCATGGCCGCCGAGATCCTGATCATCGGCACGCCAATTTGGTTGGGGGAGGAAAGCTCGGTTTGCCGTCAGGCGATCGAAAGGCTGTATGGGCAAAGCGGCCACCTGAATGATGATGGCCAATATCTTTACTACGGCCGTGTTGGCGGCTGTATCGTCACCGGCAATGAGGATGGCGTGAAACATTGCGCGATGTCGGTGCTCTACGCACTCGGTCACCTCGGCTACACGATCCCGCCACAGGCCGATGCCGGGTGGATTGGCGAGGCTGGCCCGGGCCCCTCTTACCTCGATGCCGGATCAGGTGGTCCGGAGAACGACTTTACCCAGCGCAACACCACCTTCATGACCTGGAACCTCATGCACATGGCGTCGATGCTGAAGCGCAATGGCGGCATTCCAGCCCACGGAAACCAACGCTCCGAATGGGACGCAGGCTGCCGCTTCGATCATCCGAACCCGGACTATCGCTAATCAGGCCTCGTCGGCCCTCAGCTTCTTTTCGTCAATCGCCAGCACGACGCCAATGCCGACGATCGCCGACGCCAGAGCCAGCCAATAAGCCTGGCTCATGCCAGTCGTGAAAGCGTCGGTCAGAACAGTGCGGATTGTGTCCGCTTGCGCCGAACTATAGTTCATAAGGATCGATTGCGCTGCGCTAGCGTTTTCGGCACTGCCATTGAGTGTCGCCTGATCGGCCGCCGACATGGTGATGTTTGCATCCGCTAGGCCATCTCTCAGCTTGGCCAAACTTGCCCCAAACATGATTGCCGTGGCGCCGGCAACGCCAATAGCGCCCAGTCCGAGGTGGAAAACAAAGCTGAGCCCACCGGCCAGCCCCACATGCGATTGGTCGACAGCGCTGACCGCCGCGGTACCGGCAGCACCGACCGAAAACGCGCCGCCAAAACCGATTAGGATCATCGCCGGCAGGATTGCGTAATAGCCCCAACTCGGCACCAGAAAAACAACGGACACAGCGCCGAGGGTTGTGAGCGTGTAGCCGGCCAACAAGATGCGCTTTGGTCCAAATCTGTTGTAGAGGCCGCCGCCCGCCACGGATCCGACCGACAGCAGGATCATCAACGGAAGCATGCCAAACGAGGCTTCAAGGACCGACCAACCAAGCGTCTTGTGCATGTATTGCGGAAAGTAAAGGAAGGCGATGAAGACCGAGGGGATCAGCAGCCCGTTGGTCGACAGCGTCAGCATGAATTCCCGGTTCGCCAAGAGCGACGGTGGCATCATCGGGTCAGCCACCCGTCGTTCGACGAATGGAAACTCAGCCAGGAGTACAACGCAGAGCGCGAGCAGGCCGAGTACCGGTGCCGAGCCCCAACCGAGATCGGCCCCAACATCAAGCGCGTATAGCAACGCAACAATGGCAACAGACAGCATCAGCATGCCGACATAGTCGACGCGTTCGTCCTGGTCGCTTGGCGCTTCCTTGGTGACGACGCGCGTGACCATAAGACCCGTTAAGATCGACAACACAGCGGCAAGAAGGAAGAACAACCGCCAATCGCCGAGCGCCACAGCCACGCCGCTGAACAGCGGTCCGATCACGTTGCCCGCTGTGACCGCACCGAGGATCAGGCCGATGACCAGGCCGCGCCGTTCGGCCGTGACGACCGTCGCCCCTATTGCCAGCACGCAGGGCCAGATCGCGGCCGACCCGATGCCCTGGACGGCCCTTGCACCGATCAAAAAGCCAATCGAGGGTGCGAGCGCGCAACCGACTGTCGACAGTAGGAAGACAAGCAGGCCAATCAGCATGAGGCGCCGGCGTCCGAACATGTCGGCCAATCGCCCGCCCGCGACTAGACACATGGCAAAGGCAATCGCGTAGACGTTCAGCACCCACTGGCTGGTTGTGATATCGATGCCATACTCGTCTTCGATCGGCGGCACGAGCAACAACGCGCCCGTGAAGATCGTGCCGATGGTAAAAGCGGCTACCATCAGCGTGACGATGGTCAATTTGGTGCGTCGGTCCATCGCAGCCTCTACTCTTCGGGAGGCTCTATTATCGCGGTTGAACTTCCAGCCGCAAAGCCGCCATCTGAACTGCCGTGAACTTGGGGTCCGCCCACTGGCTCAGTTCGAAGCCTTAGCGAGCAATGCACCATGAGTAACCGCATCGATGTTCGTCCCGCAGACCACGATACCGACACGCTTGCCGGCCAGGCGGTCTTGTAGCGGCCCGACCAGCGCGGCAACAGCCGCGGCACCGGCGGGCTCAACAGCCAGCTTTAGATCGCCGAACATCAGCGCCATGGCATCGATCATCTCCTGATCCTCAATCGTGACCACATCGTCAACGAAGCGCTGGACGAGGGCGAAGGAACCGGAACGGTGATGGGGCGCCCCCAGACTGTCGGCGATGGTCGTGACCTCCACCGTTTCGGCAGGCGCGCCGTCGGCGAGGCTCATCGTCATGCCGTTGGCGCCAGTCGGCTCGACACCGAAGACTTGGCAGTTCGGGCTCAACTGCTTGATCGCCGAAGCGATGCCGGCGATCAAGCCGCCACCGCCGATCGGAACAATCACGGCATCCAGGTCCGGTGCGTCGCGGTAAATTTCCCAACCCACCGTGGCCGTTCCCTCGAACGTACGCGGGCCCTCGAACGGGTGGACCATGCTTCTGCCCTCGTCCCGCTGGATGCTATCGACGAGGTCGAACAGCTCAGCAACGGTCTCGGCAAAGACGATTTCCGCGCCAAAACCGCGACATCGCTCGACGCGAAAAGGGTTGGCTGATTTGGGCATCGCCACTTTGGCCGATATCCCCAGCACATTGGCGGCATAGGCGGTGGCCATGGCATGGTTGCCGGCGGACGCGGCAACAACGCCGCGTGACCGCTCGTCATCCGTCATGGACAGCATAACATTGACCGCGCCACGCGGCTTGAAACTGCCCGTGCGCTGAAACAACTCCAATTTCAAAAATAGCTCGGTACCATCTGGTAGCCGTCGCGGAAGCTCGCTGCCGTAGTAGGGCAGCAAGGGGGTTTCCAAAACATAAGGCGCAATACGCGCCCTCGTCGCTTCTATCTCAGCCACAGTTGGCGGGGTGGTCATAGGGACTCCGGAAATGAACTTGAATTGGCCCCTATCCAAGGCCAGACACCGGCGCGCCGCAAGCCCAAGCCTCGAAAAGCAGGGTTGCCAACAATGGGCTTAGCCCCAGCCGCCGGCTTGGGCCGGAAGTAGGTCAATGACGATTGTTTTGAAGCCTAGTGTGACGACACGTGCATTTCTCGGGTTCAACCCCTAGATAGACCCTTCCCACACGATGAGTTTACTCCACGATCGATGTCTTTGACCGCCAAGGCACCTACTCGATGAACCGAGCAGCCGGCAAAATTAGCGCCGTATCCGATGCGCCAGGCATGGCTGGAGGCGGACTAAACGTCGATGACTTCCTGGCGGCAGGACAACTCGACCCCGGATCCATCGAGACCTTTCTTGCCGGAGCAACATTCCCGCAGATCGTGCCGGGTGGCGCTACATTTGCGTGGTATGGAACCGCTGAGAGCGTTGAGCTGTTGCGTTGGATCGATGCAGGCGTCAACCGCTCCGCCTTCGAACGCGTTCCCGGCTCAGACCTCTGGCTCCTGACACTGCCCGTCCACGATGGAGGCCGGTTTGAATACAAGCTGGCCGTCAACCAGGAAGGCAGCGAACGCTGGGTTGTCGATCCTCTGAACCCCATTCGGGCGGGCGATCCGTTTGGCGAGAACTCTGTTTGCCGAACCTGGGGCTATGCCCCCCCTGACTGGACAATCGCCCATGGCGCTCCCGCAGGTCGAACCGAGTCTCTGGAAATCACCAGCGAAGCCTTTGGCGAGACGCGCAAGGAGCGTGTCTATCTTCCAGCCGGCTACGACACCGATGCGCCCTACAAGCTGGTCATCATCCATGACGGTAGTGATTTTGACACTTACGCCGACCTGACCGTGTCCCTCGACAACTTAATCGACCGGGGCGACATACCCCCTATCGTCGCGGTGCTGATCCAGACTGGCGACCGGATCGGCGAGTATTCGAGAGGCCGACGACACGCTCGATATATCGTGAACGAATTACTGCCAGCCGTTACTGCCCGCTATCCGATCTCCGACCACGCCGCAGACAGGGTTTTGCTGGGCGCCAGCCTCGGCGCGGTCGCGTCGCTGGTGACGGTGTTCCGGTTTCCTGGCGTCTTTGGCGGTTTGGTTCTCAATTCAGGCACCTTCATTCTCGATGACCGGAAGCTCGAACAGCGCCCCAACCCGGTCTTTACAAAGATCGCGCGACTGGTCTCCGCGATGCGCCGCGCACCGCCAATTCCCGGGCTTCGCGCTTTCGTATCTACGGGGGAACTGGAGGGACTTGCAGGCGAAAACCGCGAACTGGCAGAGTTCCTGCGATCGGACGGCGTCGAGGTTCTGTTCAAAAGCGCTTGGGACGGGCACCATTGGCACAATTGGCGCAATCAGTTGCGCGACGAATTGATGTGGGTGCTCCGGCGGCCTGATCAAAAACCAGCGGAGGGCGGAGATGACTGATCGCACAGTCACCATTGGATTGTCGCTTGGGGCGGATATCTGCTGGCCCATCTGTTACGAAACGCTTTTCGATCAGCTTAAGCTCGATTTCTCGCTCGATGGGAAACGTCTGGCGTTCAACTGCGAACGGGTGACGATCGAACCGTTCGACCTGCGCCAGCCAGTGAAATACGACGTTGTCATAGATCGGCTGACACATTGGTATTCGGTTAGCCGCGAATGGATCAAGAAGGCAATCCTGCTGAACGACCTCTATGTCTACAATAATCCTTGGTCGTTGCAGTCGAACGAAAAGCACACATCCTACGCCGCGATGATGCGGCTGGGCCTACCGGTACCCGATACGTGGATGTTGCCGGCCAAAGCCTACGATCCATCGGACGACCTTGAGCCCACCTTGAGAAAATATGCGCGCATGTTTTCTCTTGAGGAGATTGGCGAGAAGATTGGCTACCCCTTCTTCATGAAGCCTTATCATGGGGGCGGATGGAAGGGCGTCAGTAAGATCGACAATGCCGACGATTTCCATCGTGCCTACGATGCCAGTGGCACTGAAATCATGAATCTTCAGGCCGCCGTGTTACCACATGATTGGTTTGTGCGCTGTGTCGGACTGGGCCCGCAGATTCGCAAGGTCAACTACGATCCCTCCGCGCCGCTGCACGATCGATACCGGATGGAGGTCGATTTCCTGCCGGACAAGGATCAGTCGATCCTTGAGGACATGACCTTGACCATCAATGCGTTCTTTGGCTGGGACTTCAATTCCTGCGAAGCCTTGAGGCGCGATGGGATTTGGCATCCGATCGATTTTGCCAACGCCTGCCCTGACAGCCAAGTGACCGCCCTTCACTATCACTTTCCGTGGCTGATCAAAGCCAATCTGCGTTGGTCTATCTTTGCGGCGGTAACCGGTCGGTCCATGCGCAAGAATTTGGACTGGTCGCCGTTCTACAAGGTGGCGGACCAAGACTTGTCACCACGAGAACGCTTGCGAGCCTATGCAAAAATCGCCCACGAAAGGTTCGAGACGGAGAAGTTTAGAGATTTCTGCCGCACGCGGTTGGGCCACCTCGACGAGCTGGCTTATGAATTCTTTGGTTCACCGGTGATGCGCGACGCGATCAACCAGAAGGTCGTGTCCTTATTCCCTTCGCATGAGGTGGAGGAGTTCACCGAATTGTTCTGGAACCGCGTCCAGCTCTGGCGCGAACAGGAGGGCGCGGCCGGTGACCAAGACGGTTTCTAGGTGGTTCTCCCAGCGCTGTGAGCAGGACATCACGCTGGTCCGCTGGGGGCACTGGGGTCAACCGGTACTTTTGTTCCCCACCGCTGGGGGCGATGCGGAAGAAGCCGAGCGGATGGGCCTGGTCGACGCTATCTGGCCATTGATCGATGCCGGGCGGATAAAGCTCTATTCGTGCGACAGTGTGGCTGGGCGCGCGCTGACCGATCGATGGGGATCGGAGGAACATCGATGCTGGCTGCTCAATCAATTCGAAGAGTACATCGCACATGAAGCGGTGCCTGCAATCCGAACCGATTGCCAAGATGACGGGGTTGAGGTGCTGGCCGCGGGCGCCTCGGTCGGCGCTTTCAAGGCCGTTGCGGTCACGTGCCGCTACCCATGGCTATTCCGCGCCGCAATCGGCATGAGCGGGACCTACGATCTGGAAAAACTGCTTGGGTTTGGCGGCACGGAGGACTTCTATTTCTCGTCCACCCGCGCCTTCCTGCCCCAGCTTCAGGACGAGGCCCTTCTTGGTCAGCTCCGCCAGCGCTTCGTTCTCTTGGCCTTCGGCAAAGGGCGATGGGAAAACCCTGATGAATCCTGGCAAATGGCAGATATTCTCGGCGCAAAGGGCATTCCCAACCGGGTGGATGCATGGGGTGAGAACTACGACCATGACTGGCCTACCTGGCGCGAGATGTTGCCGGTTTACTTGAATGAGCTGGTGCCGTAGCGGATTTCGAATGGGTCGTCGCACTCAAGTTGCACATTTCGTCCAGTGAGATATACCTAGCGAGAGTTTCTCTACGTTAGCAGTTTGGGAATTCAGCCGATGACGATGGTGCGCTCGATGACGGTTTTGGAAGTTGCCGACGTCAAGAAGTCGGCAGCTTTCTATCGCGAGAAACTCGGCTTCCAGCCGGGCCGTTTTTGGGGCGATCCGCCGGCCTTTTGTATCGTCGGGCGAAACACAGTGACCATCGCGCTAGATCAGGCGCGAGAAACTGGCCGCAAACCCCAAAACCAGTATTGGGCTATCTACGTATATGTCGATGACGTTGATGCCGTGCTCGAAGAGTTTCGCGATAAAGGCGTTGAAATTGTTCGCGGGCCGGAGAACACCGTCTACGACTGCAGGGAAATTGACGTCGCCGATTTGGACGGTCACCTGATCTGCTTTGGCCAGGACCTCGACCTTCAGCCAGGCGGCCCAGGCCTCTGATACCGATCGCGAACTAGACTGTTATTGCTTATCGGTTGCGACGCTTGAATAGGTGACCGCCGACGTTGCTCACCCAGTGTCCCAATCGTGCAGTTCCATTCTCGATCGCAACTGGGCGAAACTCAGTCTCCGATCGGAAGCTTGGGGTTGCGTATGTCTTGGCTTGCAAGGCTTTGGCGCACTCGCCGCAGCGCTTCAATCGCTTTGGGACCTACGGCGTGGGCAGTGCTCATGGCGAGGATATCGACAGCGGCGAGAAGCGCATAGCGAGCGGATGACGGTTTGTAGATGTCGGTGTCTTCCTTGAAGGTCAGGGGCAGCACCGTGTCGGCGATGCCGGCGAGCGGCGAACCCGGTCCGGTGATCGCGATACCATGGGCGCCGTATTGCCGGGCGATCAACAATGCGTCGATCACGGATCGTGCTTGGCCAGAGATCGAGATGCCAACAATGGTGTCACGCTTGGTAAGCGCGCTTGAATTCATTCGTTGCAATTGCGGGTCGGTCTGCGAGGTTACCGTCAGGCCAAGACGGAATAGCCGGTTTTGAAGCTCCACCGCGGCCATAGACGATCCCCCGCCTGTCCCGCACGTCAGTATTTGACGTGCTCGTGAGAGCTTCCGCGCGATCGCCGGGATATTCGTGTCTGCGAGGCCAAGTGCCATCAGGTCGAGCGCATTGTGTGCCCTGCTAGCCACAGCGGCGATAGGGCTGCCGTCCTTGGAGGTTTCTTTCGGACTTGGCGGTGGTTGGCGCAGATAGGCGCCGCCGATCGCCAATGCCTGGGCGAGATGAAAGCGCATGTCGCGCATGCCATCGAAACCGAGCGCCCGCGCCAGACGAGTAATGGTCGGCTGGCTGACCATAGCGCGCGCCGCAATCTCCGCGATGGGGGCATGCGCCGCCAATTGGGGGTCTGCAAGAATGCTCTCCACCAAACGGCGCTCGGCATTCTTGCCCTGTTCCAGCCGTTCCCGCAATCGACCAACAATATCGACCGTCTGGCCGACCCGGGCGTTTACATTGGCGGGTTTGGCTGTCTGGGTCACAATCGCGCGCCGCTGTTTTGGTCAAACAGGTGAATATCCGCCACGCTAACAGCGAGCCGGATCGTTTCGCCGGGTTCGGGAATGTCGCGGTCGCGAAATACGGCGCGAATGTCGGTGCCCGCCACATGGCCGAACACGTGAATTTCGGGACCTGTCGGCTCAACCACCTCCACGGTCATTTCCAGAGCGCCTTTCGGATCACGGCGAAACGCCTCCGGCCGGAGACCGACGGTAACTTTCGCATCACTGGCGATGCCAGTTGATCCCACGGGCAGCGTCCCGCCGCCATCGAGCATGACGACGTCGCCGCCACTCTCGGACCGAACTGTTCCTGCCAAGAACCCCATGGCCGGCGAGCCGATGAAGCCGGCGACGAATCGGTTGGCGGGCCTGTCGTAGAGGTCCAGCGGTGCACCGCTTTGCTCGATACGGCCTCCGTTCATGACGACGATGCGATCCGCCATGGTCATGGCCTCGATCTGATCATGGGTCACATAGACGATCGTGGTTTTTAGCTGTTGATGCAGCGCCTTGATCTCGGTGCGCATCTGCACGCGCAATTTGGCGTCGAGGTTCGACAGCGGTTCGTCGAAAAGGAAGACCTTGGGATCGCGCACGATTGCCCGCCCCATGGCGACGCGCTGCCTCTGGCCGCCTGATAGCTGGCCAGGCTTTCGGTCAAGATAATCGGTCAGGTTCAGCACCGCGCTTGCCTTCTCGATGCGCTCCTGCGTCGAATTGGCGTCTTCGCGTCGCACTTCCGGCCCAAAGGCGATGTTTTGGCGGACGGTCATATGCGGAAAAAGCGCGTAGGACTGAAATACCATCGAGATGTCGCGCTTTTGCGGGACGATTTTGTTGGCGCGCTTGCCATCGATGATCAGATCGCCGCCTGAAATTTCTTCGAGGCCGGCGATCATCCGCAAAAGGGTTGACTTGCCACATCCCGACGGGCCG
>JBCCER010000082.1:0-17948 GCA_039030175.1 Pseudomonadota bacterium | reverse complement strand
GCGATGACCCTGATGCGCGCGATCGATCCAGATGGCGGCGTGATCCAATTCGACGGCGAGGACATCACGCACCTCAAGCCAAAAGATTTGAAGCCGATCCGGCGACGCCAGCAGATGATCTTTCAGGACCCGTATGCCAGCCTCGACCCACGCATGAGCGTTGGCCGGATCATCGCCGAACCATTGAAGGCCCACCGCTATGGCGATCGTGCAGAGATCGCGGAACGCGTTCGTAGGCTGGTCGAGGCGGTTGGTCTACCAGCGGACGCGGTCGATCGGTTTCCATCCCAATTCTCGGGCGGCCAAAGACAACGGATCGCCATCGCCCGTGCCATAGCGCTGGAGCCCGACCTGGTGATCGCCGACGAGCCAGTATCGGCGCTCGACGTCTCGATCCAGGCCCAGATCGTCAATCTGCTGCGCGATGTGCAGGAGCGGCTGGGTATCGCCTATCTGGTCGTGGCGCACGATCTGGCTTTGGTCCATCAGATCGCCGACCGGATCGTGGTGATGTATCTCGGCCGGGTCGTGGAGGAGGCAAGCGCCGACGATCTGATCGACGCGCCGCAGCACCCCTACACCGTCGCGCTGCTGTCGGCCCAGCCCACCACGGACCAGGACGGCCGCAAACGCATCGTGCTGAAAGGCGACCCACCCTCGCCAATCGACCGACCGTCCGGCTGTCCGTTTCATCCGCGTTGCCCAATCGCACGGGCACGCTGTGGCAAAGAAACGCCGACATTGACCGAGAACAAGGACACACGAAGCGTTGCTTGTTTCTATCCGGGGGAACTGGCGGTTCCGTGGAGCCAGCCCGACCGCGAACCGCAAAGGGGGATAGCCTGATGATAGCGAGCGCAGCCAAGCCGACCGGCATGGATCTCGATCACCGAGCCGACATCGATTTCGTGCTCGGCCTGCGCCGGCGTTGGGCGGACACACTCTATCCGGCGCTGCGCCGCGAGTACGACGTTGCCACAAGCGAAAACTCCCCGGTCACCCACAAAGAAGCGGCGCCCATCATCCACGATCTGCCCTGTTATCGATGGTTCGCCTGGATGGAACGCGGCTCGCAGAAACAGCTCTGGCGCGCTGTCGCGGATGCCGTTGGCGACGGTCGGATCATCGCGGAGCCTGACCAGCCGATTGGCAGCCTTGAACTGAACCCAGGCCTCGAACTGCCTGGCTGGTACACCGATTGGGACATCCATGTGCAGCCTGGCGGCGTTTGGCGGGCGGATGCCTCCGCCGAAGTCTACGAGCTGGGCGCCAAGCTGGTCATGCTGGGCGAGAACGACGACTACGCCTTTCACCGCATGTTTACAGCGGCCGCTACGCACGATCTTAGTGACCGAAACGTCACCCGACTGATCGATCTTGGCTGCGGCTTCGGCAAGTCGACCTGGCCGCTGAAGAGGAGCTTTCCGGACGCGGAAGTCATTGGCGTCGATCTCGCCGCCACCTGCCTGAGGTTGGCGCACGCCAAGGCCGAAGCGCTGGACCTTGCCATCCGCTTTCACCAGGCCGATGCGACGGCTACAGGGCTCGAGCCCGACAGCGCGGACCTTGTGACCGCAACCATGGTGCTGCACGAGATGCCGCAGCAAGCGATCCGAGCCTTCTTTGCCGAGACCGCGCGTCTCCTGAAACCCGGCGGCTTGCTGCGACTGCTGGAATTTCAGCTTACCGGCGAGCCGTTTCGCGACGTCGCTATGATGGAGCACGGGGCGCGCAACAACGAACCCTTCATGCCCGGCATGATGGCGGCCGACACCGCCGCAATGGCCGAAGACGCTGGGCTGGCCAACGCGCGTTGGGTTGCCTTCGACGAAAGGCCCGACGGAGGGCGGCTGGACGGTCTCAATTGGCCCAAGCGGCCGGAATGGCATTTCCCCTGGGCCATCCTGGAAGCGGAGAAACCCTCATGAGCGGTCGCGACGAACTTACCTTCTTCGACAACGCCGAAATCGACACGCTGGCTGCCCTGGTGATGGATCTGGCCGCACAGCTGCATATCGAGCGCCAGCGCCGCATGGCTTTGGAGGAAGCGCTGACCCGCGCCGAAATGGTCGATCAGTCGGCGATCGAAGCCATGGTCGGCGACGCTGAATTTCGCGCCAAATCCACCCGCGCCCTCGATACCTCGCAGGCAAGGCTGATGCGCATCATCACCGAGCGTGGCGACCGTACCGGCCCGCTGCGCGACGAGGCGCCACCGGTCGAAGGCGGAACCTGATGGCCCGCCCTCGGATCGAGTTCATTCAGGCGCAGGTACTGCCTTGGCAAGACCGCCCGCTGGCTGACTTGCGGCCCGGCGCGGACGTTCGAATCCTGTCGGAGGATACCGAAAGCGGCGCATGCAGCCTGCTCGTCCGATATCCCGCCGGCTGGTCGCGCGAGACCGACGGGTATTTGAACGCCGATGAAGAGTTTCTCGTTCTCGACGGCGACCTGACGGTCGGCAAATGCGACTATAGCTATCTTGGTTACGGCCATCTGCCTGCCGGGTTGCCTCGGCGCAAGATCGCGACCAAGAGCGGCGCCGTGGTGCTGACCTTCTTCTCGGCTCGGCCGGCTCTGCAACAAGGCGTCGGCGATTGCGATCGCAACCGAATGGTCGAAGGCGTCGACGGGCTCGACATACCCTACACTGGCAATTTCCATCCCGAATTCCCACCCGGCGCTGGACGAAAGATGCTGTACGAAGACCCCAGTACGGGCGACCAAAGCTGGCTATTGGGCACGCTCGGCCTGCGCTGGGCAGAACGTGCCGAGCGGCATCCCGTTATCGAAGAAATGTTCCTGATCGCCGGCGAGGTGCATGGCAATTGCGGCGTGATGCGCCCCGGCGCCTATTTCTGGCGGCCCCCCGATATCGCCCACGGACCCTATGGCAGCCTAACTGGCAACATCTATTTCTTCCGAACCAAGGGCGGCAAGCTGTCGACCGAATACGAGGACGCCGAGCGGCCATTCGCTTGGTGGCCGAAACACCGGCCGGTTCTGCCGCCCGAGTTGATCGATCTCGCCCATGAGATGCCGGGTGCGACAAAGCCATGGTGAGCGGTCGCATCAGACGCGGGTTCGTCGACCTTGACGAAGGCCAGCTTCACTATCGGGAGATGGGCGGCGGCCATGCGGCGGCGCTGGTGATGCTGCACCAGGCGTCGGGCTCGTCGCGCACGATGGCACCGATGATGCCAACGCTTTCCAGCGAACGACGCGTCATCGCCATCGACCTTCCGGGAAATGGCGATTCATGTCCGCCCATTGCCGATGACCCCAAGATTGAAGACTACGCTGACGCCATTGGCCGGGCAGCCTACGCTCTTGGTCTAAACCGTTTTGCTGTCTACGGATTTCACGCGGGCGCCAGCGTCGCTGCCGAGTTGGCGATCGCCCAGCCTGAGATGATAAGCGCACTGATCTTAGATAGCTTAGGCTTGTATGATAGAGAAGAAGCTGAGCGCCTCGCGAATGACTATATGCCCCCGGTGGAGAGGCACCCGCATGGCCTCCACTTACAGCAGCTTTGGCACTATGTCCGCGACACCTATCTGTTTTGGCCCTGGCACAAAACCGACGCGGCGCACGCCCGCGCGGTCGGCCTGCCGCCGCTGGATGAGTTGCACGATAAGACAGTCGAGGTGATCAAGGGCATGGATCACTTCGCCAAGCTCTATCGCGCGGCGTTCTTGCACGACAAGACAAGCCGGCTGCCGTTGATCGATTCCCCGACCCTCGTCACGGTCGGCCGCACCAACAGCCAGCGAGACAAGCTGGACGCCGTTGCCACCCTCATTGACGGGTCCGAGACAATGGTGACGGATGGCGCCTATTCTCCCGAAGACGCGGCCAAGACAGCCAAGCACTATGCCGCCTGGCTGGCCGGCAATGCCTAGCGGCCCAACCTGACGGGGCTGAAGCCGACGGGCATCGGAGTCGTTTTCAGCAGCACGACGCCGCGCATTTGCGTACCGTCACAGCACCGGTCAACGCCAAAGGAGATGGAAATGCGGGCGATGGTGCTGCCCCGGGCTGGAAAGCCGTTGGAGATGCGGACCAGCGACACGCCTCAGCCTGGCCCCGGAGAAATCCTGGTCAAGGTCGCGGCTTGTGGTGTCTGTCGGACCGATCTGCATGTCGTCGATGGGGATCTGACGGACCCAAAACTGCCTATCGTGCCGGGCCACGAGATCGTCGGCCGGGTTGTGGAAACGGGCGATGGCGTTGAAGGGTTTCAGCCGGGCGAGCGGGTCGGCATCCCCTGGCTCGGCAAGACCTGCGGCGCATGTTGGTACTGCCGGAACGGCGCTGAAAACCTCTGCGACTCCCCTGGCTTCACCGGCTATCAGATCGATGGCGGCTATGCCGACCACACGATCGCCGATCACCGGTATTGCTTTCCGCTTCCCGACGGCTATTCGGACCTGGAAGCCGCGCCGCTGTTGTGCGCGGGCCTCATCGGCTATCGCTCACTGAAGATGGCGGGGGACGGCGAACGGCTGGGCATTTACGGCTTCGGCGCCGCCGCGCACATCGTCGCCCAGGTCGCCAAGCACCAAGGGCGCAGGCTCTTCGCCTTCACCCGGCCAGGCGATGCGGTGGCGCAAGAGTTCGCTCGTGACCTTGGCGCTGAATGGGCCGGCGGGTCGGACGAGGCGCCGCCAGAAGAGCTGGACGCGGCCATGATCTTCGCCCCTGTCGGCAGCCTTGTTCCCGCGGCGCTGAAGGCCGTCCGCAAGGGCGGCATCGTGGTGTGCGGCGGCATCCATATGAGCGACATTCCGTCATTCCCCTATTCCGAACTATGGGGCGAGCGGACAGTCCGCTCGGTCGCCAACCTCACACGGCAAGACGCGGTTGAGTTTCTGGATCTGGCCGGAAAGGCACCGATCAAGATCCACGCCGAAGCGTTCCGCCTGGATAGGGCTAATGAGGCGCTGAATCGGCTAAGGAACGGCCAACTCACGGGCGCGGCCGTGCTGGTGCCGGAATAGACAATGTGAATTGAGGGCGGGACATAGAGTTTCGTTGAGCCATGTCCGGATCAAGCAATTGCCGAGCAACTGAATGTGTCTTGGGGCATTACGTGCTGAAACGCAAAGGTCCTAGCGGTCAAAAAAGGCATCGACAATCGGAGAGCGATGCCAGCAGACGAGGAACCTCATTTTTGAAACAACTTTGACACGATCGGACCATCCTGCTGGCGGCCGACCGGTCGCTCCACGCGATATCTGTCGTTCATTTAGGCCATATGGAGTTTTCTTCAGAAACGGTCTTCTGGGTTCCCACACGGTGCCTAGATATGTATTCAAAGTCATGACGACTGTTACGCGAATACGCGAGCATATCTGAAAGCGATAGTCCGATGAATTCACGGGAAAGCCGTTTCTTTACACCTCCTGCTGTGCCAAAGGTCGACTTGCATGTTACCTCGCTGTACGGCGGCGGAGAGTGCCCATCGCAATATGATGGTCACACGACGGATGGGCGGGAAGTCTATGTGCGCTATCGTGGGGGCAGGTTAACCATCCATGTTGTCCTTTCAGCAGGAGAAGAACCTGCAAGTAGCGAGAAGATCCTAGATGTTATCGTGGGGCCGCCACTCGACGGCGCACTGTCATCGCAACAGTTGGTTTCTTTGACCGGCATTCAAGTAGACGAGCCTCAAACGACACCAGAAGTCGAAGACGAAAGCGATCTCAGTGGTGCGACCAAGTTCTGGCGAGGTCTCGGGATATCGGCAACGAAAGATGGCATGACAGCATTCATTGCCCGGGTGCATAAGTCGTTCCCGCAATGCGAGATCCGAGAGGTTTTTTGGTCGGAATCTCGGGAGCGCCAGACTCGCAAGCTTACCGCCGATAAGGTTGCGACCAAGTCGGCTCTCGAGGTCGTCCTTGGACCCGACTGTCCCAAAATCAATCTTGGCCTCCCTCTCTTAGAATACAATTTCCGGGGGTACGACCTTCCTGGTAACGATGCCCGGCTTTCCAAAAAAGTCGGGCGCGCAATTGAAACAATCGGAAGTCGAGACTGCGTGATCAAAATTCAGCATGTGCATGTCTCTTCTAAGTTCGAGACCCACGATAACCTCGCACGAAATTGGCTGGAACGATTTGACAAGAGCGTTGACGCGGCATTTCCTGCAACGATCTATTTGCCCTTTGATCTAGCTACTGGAACTACCGTCTCGCAGGAGCCGCTTATTTTGCACGATGACCCAAGAATTGCAGATTGGCTCCGCGAGACACCAGACCGTTTCCGTTACGTGTCGAACGGCATGGGCTTTCGGTAAGGACCTTGGCCGGCATCTTCGATGGCGGCGGATGAGCCTACGCAACCAATACCGCGCTTGAGAGTGGGTATCTTGGCTACGGCCGATATCGCCCGGCAGCGCCTAGTAGGTTGAACCAGTCCCTTGCGGTCGCCTGCATGGATTCGATAGCTGAGCCCATCATGGTGAGCCGGTCGTAGACATCGTCATCAACCGACTTCTTAATGCCGGCACCAAAGGCCTGGCGCAGGGAGGTGCCGATGTTGAATTTTGAGACCTTGGTGCGGGCGAGGGTTTCGAGATCGTTGCGAAAGATGCCCGTGGTGCCGTGGATTACCAACGGACGGTCTACGATGGCGCTGATGGCTTCCAGGCGGCCGTAATCTATGGTGACGCCCGGCTCGGTCAGCCGGTGGATATTGCCGACGGAGACGGCCAACGCGTCCATTTGGCCTTCGTCGGCGAAGGCTTGCGCTTGCTCGATTGTCGTGAACTCCGAACGGATATGGTCGCGGCCCTCAGCATAGGGTACCGAGCCAACTTCGGCCTCGACCGAAACATCGTTTCTGTGCGCGTAATCGGCGACTTCGTTAGTGATGGCTAGGTTCTCCGGTACGGGCAATTGCGAGCCGTCGAACATAACCGAGGTGAAGCCGACATCCACGGCGCGCAGGACAACGTCCTTCTCGTAAGTGTGGTCGAGATGGATGCAGATCGGCACCGTCGCGCCCTCGGCTGCCTTGCGGTAAGTCTGGGCGATCAACTCAAGCGGCATGAAACGCACGAAGTCGAGATTGGCGGCCATGATCACCGGCGCCCGCGCCTCTTCGGCCGCCGCGACTACCGCTTTGGCGTCTTCGTAACCAAACAGGTTGAAGCAGGGCACGCCATAGCCACCGCCCATGGCCGGGGCGAGGATTGTTTTGAGGTTGACGATCATCGTCGCGGCACCGCTCTTTCGATCCGGCGTTACTTGAACTTGGCGATCATGTCCTTGATGCCGGGGATGGTTTCGATCTGGTAAGCATGCTCAGGATCGAAGTATTGGGTCAGCGGCCGCTGCGACTTCCCGCCCAGAATGGTGAAGTAATACATCTCATAGCCCGGCGCGGCGACGCAGGGGTGATAGCCCTTGTCGATGGCAAAGGTTGAGCCGTTCTTCACATGGAAGACCTCGCCGAACTCCTTTTCGTCCGGCCGCAGGAATTGGGCGCCGAAGCCGATTTCCGGGTTGAAGCGGAAATTATAGACCTCGTCGTGATGGGTCTCGTCGGGCTTCCGGTCGGTGTCGTGCTTGTGCGACGGAAAGCCGGACCAGCCGCCCCCGCCCACCGTGTAGAGCTCGCTGAGGAGCAGGCGGCCGACCTTACCCGGCGGCTTTTGGCCCAGGATGTGTTTGATTTTGCGGTGCGTCTTGGTTTCGTCCGAGCCGTATTGGACGTGGTCCAACTGATGGGGCCGCACATCGAAGGCCTCGTAGACCTCATCATGCTGGGCGCCGGCGACGAAGACTTCCGCATCCTCGCTGACGCACTCCATGCTGACGGTGGCGCCGACCGGCGCATAGACGCCGCTTGGGTCGCCAAGGAAAATGCCGTCGCGCTCGCCGATATCAGAGAATTTGGTGCCATTGACCTCGACATGGATCGTGCCGTGGGCGGGCACCACGCAGGTCTCATAGTCGGCCACACTGTACTCAAAACTCTCGCCCTTGGTCAGCTTGACGATGTTGAAATAGACCAGCGGCACCTTAGGGTGATGCGCGTCGATGATCGGCGTGTTGGCGTTGTTGTAGGGTTGGATGTGCATGGGGTCGCTCCTTCTAACCGCTTGGAGCGGTGATCGAGTTGCTCTTGCTGAAATGCCGGATCTGATCTGGGGTCGGCATGGCGGCGGCACAGCCCCTTTTTGAGACCACGATGGCCGCAGCAGCCGAACCGATCTTGACTGCGTCTTCGAGATCGTCTCCGGCCGACAATCGGGCGACAACGCCAGCCATGAAGGCATCGCCCGCGCCATAAGGTTTCTTGGCCGCCACTGGGAAAATGCCTATGCGGGATGGCTGATCCACGCCCGAGAACAAGACACTGCCGCCTGCTCCACGCTTTAGGATGCAGACCTTGCCCTCAGCCGCGAACGCGGCAAGGCGTATTTCAACGGGCTTGCCCTCGCAGATGATTGCGAATTCCTCGTCATTGCCGACCAGGCCGTCGCTGAGATTGACGGCCTGCATATAGATCGCGGTGGTCTGCTTGGCATCCGGCCAGGAATAAGCACGGTAGTCGAGATCGAGGATCACGTGCGCGCCGGCCTCTCGCGCTGCGGTCATCCAAGCCAGGGTTGCCGAACGGGAGGGCTCGGACACCAGCGCCGTGCCGGTGACGATCAGATAGCCGGCTTTGATCACCGCCTGTTCATCGACCGCCTCAGGCTCGATCAAGAGATCGGCAGCATTGTTTCGGTAGATCACCACCTCGCAATCCCGATCGCGTACCTCGGCCAGCGCGAGGCTGGTGCGTGGGTCGCCGTTGATCGTCGCGATGTGGCGTGTGTCAACGCCCGCAGTTTCTAGGCGACGACGGACGAAGCCGCCCACCGCGTCGCCGGAAAGGGCACTGATCAGCCCCACCGACACGCCGTGGCGCGCCAAGCCGACGGCGATATTGCCAGCCGAACCGCCGACATCGGTCGTGAAGCTCTCCGCATCTTCTATCTCGCCGCCCTCTACGGACGGGTATAGATCAAGGCCCGCACGGCCTAGAACCAGGACTCCGGTGCGGTCGGATGACGGGGGCGAAAGCGATGCGGCCATCGGGCTGGCGCTCAATAACCCCGGCGCTGATTGCGCCGTCCTTCATCCCATTGCGCGGCCGCTGCCTCAACGGACGGACGGTCGGAGACTTCAGGCACGCCGACCTCCCACCAGGACGCGCCGTCGGTCCAGACCGTCTTGTCGACCTCGATGGAGATGACGTAGGTCTCGTCGGCCGCACGCGCCCTGCCGAACGCGGCCTCCAGATCGGCGATCGAGGTAACCGTCTCGGATTGGGCGCCGAGCGCGGCCGCATGGGCGGCGAAATCGACCTTGCGTAGGCCTGGGCCTTTGCAATCGCGCAAAAGATTGTTGAAGGACTCGTTGCCGGTATTGCGCTGCAGCTTGTCGATCACCGCGAAACCTTCATTGTCGCAAACCACGATGATCATCTTGTGGCCACTCAGGACCGACGAATAGATGTCCGAATTCATGATCAGGTACGACCCGTCGCCGACCAGGACAATCACGTCGCCTTCCTCGGCACTGTCCTTACGCGCAATCGCGGCGCCCCAGCCACCGGCGATTTCGTAGCCCATACAGGAAAAGCCGAATTCGACATCGACGCTGGCCTCGCTCAGCGGCCGCCAATTGGAGTTGACCTCAGCCGGCAGACCGCCTGCGGCCGTCACCAACCGGTCGGCCGGTGTCGCCAGCTTATTCACCAGCCCGACCACCTGGGCGTAGGACGGCATCGTATTGCTGGGTGCTGTGCGCGTTTCGATGCCGGCCAGCCAATCATCGTGCTTGGCCTTAGCCTGTGCCGCGCGTTCGGCAGGCGCACGCCAGTCGCCCAGCGCCTCGTCCAATTCGGTGACCGTCTCGCGGGCGTCCCCGATGACACTGAGCGCATTGTGCTTACGGGCATCGAAGCGGCCGACATTGATGGCAATCAGGCGCAAATCGTCGTCGCCGAATACCGTCCACGAGCCGGTGATGAAGTCCTGAAGCCTGGTGCCGATGGCCAAAACAGCATCCGCGTCGCCAGCAAGATCGTTCGCACCCGTGAAGCCGGTCGGCCCCATCGGCCCGACATTCAACGGATGGTCGGCAAGAACCGTTCCACGCCCCGCGATGGTTTCGGCAACGGGGACGCCGTATTTTTCCGCAAATGCGCGAACCGTTCCGGCCGCATGCGAATAGTGAATGCCGCCGCCTGCGATGATCAGCGGGCGTTTGGCCTGTTTCAGTGCCTCAGCCGCCGCGACGATATCCGCACGGTCGGCCCTCGCGCGGCGGATGCGGTGCACGCGAGGCTCCAGGAACCGCACCGGGCAATCGAAGGCATGCGCCTGAACATCCTGGGGCAAACCCAGGAAGGCCGGACCGCAATCGGCCGGGTCCAGCATGGTGTCGATGGCCTGCGGCAGCGACTGCAACAGTTGGTCCGGCGCGTCGATCCTGTCCCAGAAGCGGCTAACGGCACGGAACGCGTCATTCACCGTCGTCGAGGGCGAGTGGAAATGCTCGACCTGTTGTAAGACCGGGTCCGGCAGGCGACTGGTGAAGGTATCGCCTGCAAGCAGCAGCAGCGGCAACCGGTTGCTGTGCGCGACGCCGGCCGCCGTCACCATGTTGGCGGCACCGGGGCCAATAGAGGACGTCGCGATAGCGATTTGCCGGCGCAGGTTGGCCTTCGCGTAGGCCACAGCGGCCAGCGCCATCGACTGCTCGTTCTGGCCACGCCAAGTCGGCAACTTGTCGCAGGCGGCATAGAGCGCCTCGCCTAGGCTGGCCACATTGCCGTGGCCGAAGATCGCAAATGCCCCGCCGAACAGCGGCTGGCGCGAGCCATCCTCATGCTCGATTTCCTGAACCACCAGGTGGCGCACCAGCGCTTGCCCAACCGTGAGACGTTCCGTGTTCATCCTATCCTCCCGCAACCGCGCCACCGCAGCCGACGACAGCCGCTCTTTAAGCGGAAAATGCAAGGGTTTGCAATCATGATCGATCACGAATGTTTCTTTTCATTCTGTCCATTCCCCGTATCAAAGAAGAGGTCAAAAGGACGCTTTCAGATTGGCGCGCCATACATCGCGATTGCATTCTGCAAACGCTTGCGTTTTAAGGCGCTGTAGATACGATGCCGGCGGATCGAAGCAGGGCGGCAATCCAACCATCTCCGTCGAAGGATAATGGCATGTCGAGAAAGATCAGGATCGGGGTCATCGGCTCCGGTTATATGGGCAAGGCGCACGCCATTGCCTATAAGGCCGCCGCGACGGTTTTCGGCCTCGACGTCGAACCGGTGTGCGAGATGCTGTGCACCACCACGGCGGAAGGCGCCAAGCGCGACGCCAAACTGCTCGGATTCAACCGGTCAACGGACAACTGGCGCGGCCTGATCGACGACGACCAAGTCGACGCCATTAACATCTCGACCCCGCCCTTCACCCATCTGGAGATGGGGCTGGCAGCGATCGAGGCCGGCAAGCCGGTCTTCTGCGAAAAGCCCCTCGCGATGAACGCGGCCGACGCCCTGACCCTTGCGGAAAGGGCGGAGGCGGCCGGCGTGCCCAACCTCGTCGGCTACAACTACATCAAGCATCCCAGCGCCCAGTTGGCGACTGAGATCGTTCATTCGGGCGAAATTGGCGAGATCATTCATTTCGCCGGGACCCATATCGAGGATTACTTTCACGATCCCAAACAGCCGGCCAAATGGCGGGTCGAACAACGCACCGCATCGCTGGCCGGCGCCCTTGCGGATGTGGGCACGCATATCATCAATGCCATGCTGAAGGTCGCCGGGCCGGTCGAGCGGCTGGTCGCAGACACGTCGATTGTCCATCCGCAGCGGCCAGGCAAAGGCGATGCAACGCTGACGGTCGAGAATGACGACCAGGTCCAGTTCATGGCACGGCTTGCCACCGGCGCGATGGCGTCGATCTATGCCTCGCGCGTCGCCGCCGGCAAGAAGATGGGCTACGCCTTTTCCGTCACCGGAACCAAGGGCGCCGTTTCGTTCGATTTGGAACAGCCCGGCGAGGTCCATCTCTACAGTGCCGGCGACCCGAACCACCGCGAGGGGTTCAAGCGCATTTTGACCGGGCCTGACCATCCGGACTATCTGAACTTCTGCCAAGGACCGGCCCACGGCTTCGGCTACAACGACATGATCATGATCGAGGCACGCGATTTCGTCACCGCGATCGTTGAGCAAAAGCCCGTCTGGCCGACCTTCCGCGACGGCTATGACGTGGATCGGATCGTCGACGCCGTGCTGCGTTCGCGCGAAGAAGCACGCTGGGTCGACATCGCTGAAATCTAAGGGCAGCGCACCAAAAAGCATGGATTTGGAACGATGAGCTACAGAGTTGGCAATGCACCTGTCTCTTGGGGCGTGGAAACCGGGGACGATCCACGCAATCCGGCGTGGCAGAAGGTTCTCGACGAAACAGTGGCCGCCGGCTATCGCGGCACCGAGCTTGGCCCGCTCGGCTATATGCCGATCGACGAGGCGCTATTGCGTGACCAACTGAACCAGCGCGATTTGGATCTGACGGCTGCCGTGCTGTTTCAACCGTTCCACGACAAAAGCGCGCGCCAGCCCGTACTGGACAATGCGCGGACAACCGCGGCACTGATTTCCGCACTTGGCGCCAAGCAGCTTGTTCTGATCGATCGCGTTTCGGATGCCCGCAGCGTCACGGCGGGGCGCGAGGCAGAGGCTCGTCCGCTCGACGACGCTGACTGGAACGCGATGGTCGAGACGATCCGGCAGATTTGCACGCTGGCCAGGGACGAGTTCGGCCTCACGACCTCAATCCATGCCCATGCGGCCTGTTACATTGAGTTCGAGTCAGAACTCGAACGGCTGCTCGCCGATATCGAGCCGGGGCTGCTGTCGCTTTGCGTCGACACGGGCCACAGCCACTATGCCGGTTACGACCCGATTGCCCTGACCCGGCGTTACGGCAGCCGCGTTTCCTATGTCCATGTCAAGGATCTGGATCACGAGGTCCATCCGCATGTGATCGCCAATAAAGTCAGCTTCTATGACGCCTGCGCGCAGAACGTATTCTGCCCTCTGGGCCAAGGCGCCGTGGATTTCGCCGCGTTTAAGGACGTACTGGCCGAAATAGGATTTGAAGGCTGGTTGACCGTCGAGCAAGACTGCGATCCTGAAGGCGACACCAGCCCGTTGGCCGACGCCAAAAGCTCGCTGACCTTTTTGAAATCAAGCGCCTTGGCGGCTTAGGAGCCGAGCCATGAACAAGCTTCGCTGGGGCATGATCGGCGGAGGCGAGGGTAGCCAGATTGGCGACACCCACCGGCTGGCCGCCGGGCTGGATGGTCATTTCGCGCTGACCGCCGGCGCGCTGGACATCGATCCCGACCGTGGCCGCGCCTTTGGCGCGAGTCTTGGCATCGCACCTGACCGTGCCTACGGTTCCTGGCGCGAGATGCTGGACGCGGAAGGCGAGCGATCTGACCGGCTGGACCTGGTAACCATCGCGACGCCGAACAACACCCATTACGAAATCGCACGCGCGTTTTTGGACGCCGGCTTTGCCATCCTGTGCGAAAAGCCGATGACCCTGGCGGTCGAGGAGGCGGCGGACCTTATCGCGCTGTCCCGCGTTCGCAGGGTCCTGTGCGCCGTCAATTATGGCTATTCGGGCTATCCGCTCATTCGCCATGCAAGGGCCATGGTCAAGGAAGGGGCCATCGGCAAGGTTCGCGTGGTCACGGCCGAGTTCGCCCATGGCGGACATGCCGACGCCAAATCCGCCGAGGCGCCGGGCACTAAATGGCGGTACGACCCGGCGCTTGCCGGCGATAGCGCCGTCCTAACCGACGCAGGCAGTCACGCGCTGTTCCTGTCCAGTTTCATCCTCGACCAAAAGATCCAGCAAGTTAACGCGGTCTTCGACCGCTGCATGCCCGGCCGAGAGTTGGAAGATGACGCCCTGCTGGCCCTGCGATTTTCCGAAGGGGCGGTCGGCCGTCTTTGGACCAGCTCTATCGCCATCGGACAGATGCATGGGTTGACGATCCGCGTGTTCGGCGAGACCGGCGGTCTTAGCTGGTCGCAAGAACAGCCCAACCAACTGTTCCACAGCCCGCTTGGGCAACCGACACAGATTCTGGAACGTGGCACGCCCTATCTGGCCGCCGATGCGCAAGAGTCTTCGCGGGTCAGCGGCGGCCATGCGGAAGGGTTCGTCGAAGCGATGGCCAACCTCTATGCCGATATCGCCAAGGTTCTGTCTGGTGGACCCGATGCCGAGGCCGCCCGTCGCCGTTTGCCAAAGGTAGAAGATGGTTTTGACGGCGTTGCGGTAGTCGCCGCCGCCGTGGCATCGGCGCGAGACGGAACCGTCTGGACCGAAGTCGAAACCGCCTAAGTCGTGCCAGATTTCCGAACGGTGCCCCTCTCGACCACCGTACAAGGCAACATGCGCGTGACCGGGGCCTCGTCACCCTTACCCGGCTGATCGGTCAGGATATCGATCGACTCGCGCACCATCGCATCGATGGGTTGGCGGATCGTGGTCAGTTGATAGGGTTTGGTGCCGGCCAGATGAATGTCATCGAAGCCCACGACGGCAATATCGTCGGGGATCTTGAGCCCGAAATCGTAGCGCAGCGCATCCATCACCCCCATCGCCAGTATGTCGTTGACGCAAAAGATCGCCTCGGGTCTATCGCCTCCCGCGAACAGCCGATCGACAGCCTCATGGCCCTCGTCGTACCCATAATCAGCGGCGTTAACGCGCATTGCTGGCGCCAAGCCTGCCTCTTCTAGGGCCTGGTCGAACCCCAACCCTCGATCGCGCGAGGTCGAGATCGTTTCGGGCCCACCGATATAGGCCATGCGGCGATACCCGCGCTCGATCAACAGTCGTGCCGCCATCCGCCCCCCGGCGATGTTGTCGGCGGTCACCACATTGGCCTTCACGTTGCGCGGGTGACGGGCGAACACCACCAACGGAATGTCCCGTCGCCGGCACTGCTCCGACAACAGCGGCGACATGGAGGCCGCCGACACGATCAGCCCGTCGATACTGTATTCCATGATCTGGCGGACGGACCCCTCCAAATCGTCGCCATGGGAAACGTTGAACAGCAAGGAGCGCAGCCCGCGTTGTTGAATGGCGTGGGTAAAGCTGTCCAGGATCGAAAGATAGACCGGGTTTTTGAAGTTGGCCATGATGATGCCGATCAGGTTCGTCCGATTGGTCATCAACGAACGCGCCATGGCGTTTGGCATGTAGTCCAGCCGCTCGGACGCGGCGAGCACCTTGGCCCGCATCTTGGACGACGCGCTGGCCCCCGGCGTAAAAACCCGCGATACGGCCGATATAGAGACCCCGGCCTCGCGCGCGACATCATCGGCCGTCACACGGGATCGACCGCCACCCTTACCGGAGGCCATCGCGGCCCTTTGGGGGCTCGGGCGGCACGAACTTTACCGCAACTCGACGTTCCAACATGACACCATGCTTAGCATTCGAGGCCTCAGCCTGCAAACGCTTGCAAAACTTCGTGACCCCAACACGAATTGTCTTTGCCTCCTCGGCGTCAGACCAAACCGCCGGCATGCAGGATAAAGTCGGCGATTTCGTTGACGCCCTCGCCGGCTTTCAGGTTCGAGAAGATGAAGGGGCGATCGCCACGCATGCGGCGAGAATCGCGATCCATCACCTCCAGCGATGCACCGACCAACGGCGCTAGATCGGTCTTGTTGATGATCAAGAGGTCGGAGCGCGTGATACCCGGCCCGCCCTTGCGCGGGATTTTCTCGCCGGCTGAGACATCAATGACGTAAAGCGTGATGTCTGCCAGTTCCGGGCTGAACGTAGCGGCCAGATTGTCGCCGCCGCTTTCGATCAAGCAGAGCTGCGCCTTGGGATAGCGGCCGACCATTTCATCGACGGCGGCCAAATTCATAGAGGCGTCCTCACGGATCGCCGTGTGCGGGCAGCCGCCCGTTTCCACACCCATAATGCGGTCCTGCTCGAGCGCGCCGGCGCGGGTCAGGATCTGCTGATCCTCCTTGGTGTAGATGTCGTTGGTGATTACGACCAGATCGTAACGATCGCGCAGATGCTTGCACAAGGCCTCAACCAGAGCGGTTTTTCCGGAGCCGACCGGACCACCGATTCCAACGCGCAGCGGGCCGTTAAGGGAAGCAGTTTGGGGAGCTTGCGGATCGGCGAGTGTCGTGTCGGTCATGAGCGGAACAGTCTTGTGTGTAGGGTTTCGTGGGCCATGGAGGCGAGATCGATCGCCCAGGCGCTGGAGCCGAGCGCGTCGAAATCGGCCTCGATAATACGATCGACGAGATCGGGAACTTGCTGGTTGATCGCGGCAGTGACGCGCTGGGCATCGCTTTGGCCGAGCGGCACCAGCCGGCAAGCGGCTGAGATCAGATGTGCGGTCACGCCGGAGAGAAAGGCAGCAATGGTCTTCGCCTCACCGATACCGGCAGCGGAACAACAGGCGCCGACGGCGATGGGATAGGCAACTTCTTTGAGGTCGCTCAGCCCGGTCGGCACCAGATCCGGCCAGCCGGCGCGTACGGCTCTCAGAAAGGCATCACCTTGTGAAGTTGATTCTAAATGGAACTCTGATGTCCCCGCTAGCGCAGCAGCGAGTTCGACAAGGCCAGACAATCTTTCGTCGTCGGCATCCGACACTGCCTGCCAAGCCTCTCGACATAAAATGCCGTCCGTCCAACCGCTACCATGGGTCAAAACGCCCGTCAGCCACTCGGAAACATCGTCGGGCGTCGTCGCCCGACCATCCTCGACCAACGTTTCCAGCGCATGGCTGTAGCTGAAGCCACCGGTTGGGAAGGCTGGCGACATCCAGGTCTGGATCAGCACCGCTTCGGCGATCTGAGGGTCAGTCATGGCGGTGGTCGCCATGGCTGTGCTTGTGACCTTCATAGGCGCCGCCTTCCGGCTGGAATGGCGCGTCGATGTGGCGGATCGTGCCGCCCAAACCAACGACCATCTCTTCAATCACATGGTCGGGCCGAATGCGCAGCCATTCGCCGCTAACTTGGGTCGGCAGGTGGCGGTTGCCGAGATGCCAGGCGATGCGGATGAACTGATCGCGATCGTCGGCGGTGATCTCGACGACCGGTTCACTTGCGGCTTTCACCGCAACCCAACCGCCGGAGTCGAGTTTCAGCCCATCGCCATCGGCCATTGCGACGGCGCGGGGCAGGTCCAGCAGGATCGAACCGCCCTCATTCAGATCAAGGCGCAAACGGCGGCGATGTCGGTCGTCGAACGACAGCGTCACACTGCCAGTCGCTTCGGGCGACGGCCAATGGCCGGCATGGGCATGGTCATGGGCGCGCGGCAAGTTCATCGGTCAGTACATGAAATAACGCTGTGCCATCGACAATTCCGTCGCCGGAGGGCAGGTCAGTTCCTTGCCGTCGGCCTTCACGATGTAGGTCTCAGGATCGACCTCAATGCTTGGCAGCGAGTCGTTTAGAACCATCGACGCCTTCGAGATACCGCCTCGGGTGTTCTTCACCGCGACCAGGGGGCGATTGATCGCCAGCTTGCCGGCCAAATCCTCCTCCAGCGAAAGCTGGGAGACGAACAGCACCGAACTGACCTCCAACGCCCGACCGAACGCCCCGAATTGGGGACGGTAGTGCACCGGCTGTGGGGTCGGAATCGAGGCGTTGGGGTCGCCCATTTGCGCCATGGCGATGGAGCCACCCTTGATCACCATATCCGGCTTCACGCCGAAGAAGGCGGGCGACCAGACGACCAGATCGGCTAGCTTGCCGACCTCGACCGAGCCGACCGTGTCGGAGATCCCGTGGGCGATGGCGGGGTTGATCGTGTATTTGGCGACATAGCGGCGGCAGCGGAGATTGTCGTT